>NZ_JARESU010000022.1:0-112346 GCF_046027075.1 Paraburkholderia sp. RL18-085-BIA-A
TCCGCGTTCTGCGTCGTGCGGCCGTCGAGATTGCTGATCGCATCACCCACATTGCCAACCGTCGTGCCGCCCACGCTGTAGCTCGGCGCCGACACCGTGCCGTCCGGGTTCACCGTCGAACCGCCACCCAGCGCGCTCGCCACCGAGCTGCTGGTGCCGTACAGCTGGCTGCCGTTCACTGCGTCCGTGCTGGACGCATTCACCACGCCGCTGGCGACGTTGCCGAGCTTGACCGGCGCGCTCGCACCGGCACCCCCCATCGTGACACTGGTGTGCGTGGCGTCATCGTACTTGACCGCATCGGCCGCGGCATTCGCGGCACTGGCCACGGCCGCGTTCACCTGGCCTACGGTGGCCGCGTCGGTGTCGGCGGTGCCGGCGCCTACGTTGCTGATCGTCTGACCCGCTGCGTCGATGCCGCTGGCCGTCATGCTCGGACCGCCCGCGATGGTCACGCCGTTGGTGTTCATCACCGTGTTGCCCGTCGTCACCGACGTGAACGCCGCGTTGTCCGCCATCTGCAGTTGCACGTTGCCGTTGCCGTCCACCTGCGTTTTCAGGTTGGCACCCGAGTAGGTGCCGGCCGTGGTGGCCGCACCCTGGATGGTCACAGTGTCACCCAGCTTCTTGCCAACCGTACCGCTGTTGCCCGCGAAGGTGATCGGCGTGTTAGTCACCGTGGTGAGGGCGCTGTTCACGGTGGCGATGTTGGTCGTGTTCGTCGTCACGCGGCCGTCGAGGTTGCTGACCGCAGCACCCACATTGCTGACCGTCGTGCCGCCCACGCTGTAGCTCGGCGCGCTGATCGTGCCGTCCGGGTTCACCGTCGAACCGCCACCCAGCGCGCTCGCCACCGAGTTGCTGGTGCCGTACAGCTGGCTGCCGTTGACCGCGTCCACGCTCGTGGCGTTCACCGCGCCCGCGGCCAGCCCGGTAATCGTGTTGTTGTTCATCTGCACCTGGTTAAGCATTGAAATGCCGCCCGTGCCCTTCAGTTCAAGCTTTCCGTTTACATACCCGGTTATGCGGGCCGTCGCTGTACTGAAGCCGTTGTCTCCGGTATCGGTGCCAGCATTATTGAGCGAAAAGCCATATGCAGTTTGCGTCCCACCGTAGCTACAGTTCAAAGCGGCACCCGTTGCCGAACCCGAGCCCCAGGAATAACCGTTGGTGGCATTTCCATTGCACAACTGCAAACCAGAACCGGCCGCCTCTGCCGCGGGCGAACCCATCAGTCCTGCCAGGCCTACCATAGTGGCGACTGCGCCAGCCACGACCTTCGACTTGCTACGCTTGCCGCGCGCAACCGTATTCTCGGAGGCCGCTACCCACGACCCAAGGGCTTCATTCCAGACACTGATATAGGACTTGTTCATGATGTTGATTTCTCTAAAATTAATTCACAATAATCAGGTATGCGAATAACATGGATGTCGATGCGTATCGACATGCCTGATCAGACCTTCGCGAAAAACGGGATAACGGGTTAGGGGGCGCTGCGCCGAGCAACCAGCAGAATCCAGTTGCTGATACAGGACTTGTTCATTGCGTCAATTTCCATATGATTAAAAATATACGATGTATTAAGTTATCCGAAATATATGGAGATCATGTTCACATGACATGCTCCAGCAGAGCTCCGTCAAAAATTCGCGGGACCGACGATTCGAGGTAACGCCGGGCTAAATGAACCGGCATCAGGGAGATCGGATTCGCTGCCCTCCGGGGACCTGTCGTTTGTCCTGCAACCTGATTGCATTGTATTTTTTTGAGATCTTTTTGAAATCCGACCAGTTATGAAACCTCCCACATTCGACCTGACTAGTCCGAAAGTGAGCGCGAGGCGCCCCGCCAGGCCACATGACGTAAGGGCGGGGTACCCGCCCTTATTCGATCAGTCGTAGAGGATCTGCACAGTCACGATGGCTGTGAAAAGTCCGATCTTCGGGGTTCCGAGGGGAACCAGCGTCGCAGACAAGGGCACGTCGATATGTGCCTGGCTTGCCGAAAAGTTCGCCAGGGAAAAGGCTCGCGTACAGGCAGATGCTGGCCGTTGCTATCCTGAATACTGATGCCAAAATTGCTGTCCGAAGCGGGCAGGATCAGATGCAAGGTCGTGTGCGTTACCGAAGGGCGGGACGCCGCCACCATCGAGCAGTTCGCCGCCCACCTGGGCGAGCAGCACGCCAAACCCCAGCAGATCACCTCGGTCAGCATCGACATGTCGGCCGCCCTCATCAAAGACGTAAGCCTTCACCTGCCCAATGCTCGCATCACTTTCGACAAGTTCCATGTCGTCGCCCAAGCGTCGTTTGCCTTGGACAAGGCGCGGCGAGACCGACCCAGATCTCAAGGGTCTGCGCTGCGCGCTGCTCAAGGACCGCTACTAGCTGTCCGCGGCGCAGCGCACCGACCTCGACGCGCTGGGCGCCGACGCCACGACACAGCGTACCGCCCGCGCCTGGCTGTATCGGGAGCAATTGCGCGACATCCCCCATCGCAAACAGATCAGCGTGGTCTCCGCGATGCTCGAGCAGTGGTACACCAACGTGATGCACTCCAAAGTTGAACCCACGAAGGAGGTGGCTCGCATGATTCGCAAGCACTTCGACGGTATCGTTGCCTGGACACAGACGCGCCAGACCAACGGCTTCCTGGAAGCTCTCAACGGCCTGTTTCAGGCCGCCAGGCGACGCGCGCGCGGCTATGCCAACTTCACCACCATGCGCACCGTGCTGTTCCTGATCGCTGGAAAGCTCAACATCGCCCCGATCAACCCGCATTCCGCATAACCCACCTACACGCACCAACGATCCGCGGCCTAGCAATAGGCTCATCTAGCGCGGCATGCATCGCCTTATCGACATTGAAATTGGACATTGGTTTGAGTGTGACAACTGTGGATAATCGCAGGTATTCCCGAAAACCTTACAAGACATTCCGGCACAGCCTTACAATACAACAGTCTTCGCGATTTAGCCTTTCGTGCAATCGCAATGAGTACCTGGATCCGCGATGCGAACTTTCATACCAGTCAAATTTATTAAGAAGTATTAAACGCCCAAACTTGATTTCAACACTTCTTTTTTCACGGTTTGCACGAACTCAATTCCGTGAAAATCTGTCAGGATTATCGGGCATCGGTTGCCGAGCATAGGGGCAGCGGTTCCATACAGTCTCACTGACGCGAGTGTATTTCGGCAAACCTAAACAAATGTGTGTGGGGAGTGTTGTGATGCTGCTCTCGAGGCCAGTTGCAGAAGCCATCATGTTTTTTCTGTCGAGGAGATTCATCGTGAAAATGACCATCGCAATCCAATAGAGAATCTGATGAAAGACGGAGCAAAGTGCCTCAATTCCTTGTGTTTTATCAGATAGCGATGTCAAGTGATGCCATAGGAGATGGAAATGTCAAATGACGAACGGTGCGCAACAGTTCGAGCGCTACTTGCGTTCGCCGATCTGCGTAAGAGTGAGGAACGCGAGTTTATCTCAACCATGAATCTCCTGCTTCGCGCTTCGCCGAAGAGACGGCGGGAAATAATTGATCAGATTAGGGAGGAGTCTTCAAGCAGGACGAATATCCCAACCGCTTACCGCCCGGATTCAAGATAGTTATCGCCTCGACAATTCTATTTTGGATGGCTTTTCGGCCGGCCGCCGAAACTGGACGCTCCTGCGAATGCGCCGCGTCACGCATGCATCAATCCGATTTCCGGCATCTCTTGAAGACACGACGCGATATCGACGCCGGCCAGCCCGACGAAGCCCTCGCTCCTAATCCTTGCGTCCAGGGCGGCGCATCGTTCCGCGAGCGCACATTGTCTGAATACGCCCAGGGTGCCCCGCAGCGAGTGCAGTTCGGCGAGCACGCGCACCGCGTCATTGTTCCGCTGAGCGCTGGCGATCGCCGCGAGCGATGCATCGAACGACGCGAGAAACACCTGCCGCAAGTCGCTAGGCAATGCGTCGCCGCCCAAGAGATCGTCGCCGGCATCTTCCGTCTGGCGGGTATCTACCTGCGCTGCGTCAACCGGCATACCGGTCAGCTCCGATAGCGCCGCCCGCAGCCGCGCGAGCGACAGCGGCTTGCTCACCACCTGGGCGATGCCCAACGCCTCGCAGCGCTTGCGTTCCTCCAGCGTGGTCGCAGCTGTGGCCGCCATCACCGGCATTCCCGGCCAGCGCTGGCGCGCCTCGCGCGCCAGCGCATAGCCATCCATCTCCGGCATCGATAGGTCGGTCACCAGCACGTCGAAGGTCTGTCGCGACAGCCACGCAAGCGCCCGCTTGCCGTCTTCCGCCAGCACCGCATCGCAGGCCAGGAGCTTCAGCTGTTCTTCGAACAGTCTGCGGTTGGCGGCATTGTCCTCCGCCACCAATACCTTCAGCCGGCGCGGCAGCAACTGCGGCGTCTCGGCCGCCGATTCCAGCGGCACGCCCCGCAGCGTATGCTGTAATGCGCTCGCCAGCCCCATCAAACCGTAGCTTGACACACTGACGAAACGGCCCTTCGCCATGGGATTTGCCGGACCCTCAGCACTACAGTCGATCACCCACGATGCCCCCTCGACCAGCCTGCTCTCGTCATCCGCATGCCACGTGTCGCGCTCGCCGCAAAGGATGACTGCCTTGACCTCGTCCAGCATCGCCTCGTCGATCTGCGCCGGGTGCCGGTACGCGTTCACCGTCAGTCCCCACGCCTGCAGCGCCGGCACCGCATAGGCGTGCCATGCATCGGCCGCGGCGACAAACACCACAGGCTCGCCTATAAACCGTGGCATCCCCGACGCGGCCGCGGGTTCGCCCAAGGGCACTCGCACGGTGAAGCAGCTACCGTTGCCTGGCTCGCTGCGCACCGCAATGCTACCGCCCATCGCCTGCGCGAGCCGCGCGCACAGTGTGAGTCCGAGACCCGTGCCGCCAAAGCGGCGACTGACCGTAGCGTCCGCCTGACTGAACGGCTCGAACACCGCCGTCTGCTGTTGCGACGTCATGCCGATGCCACTGTCCTCCACCTCAATCAACAGCATCGCCCCGACGTCCGCCGACACCCGCAGCGTCACCTCGCCGCGTTCGGTGAACTTGATCGCGTTCGACAGCAGGTTGTTGATCACCTGCCCGAGCCGCGTCGGATCGCCGTGTATGAGCCGCGCCGTCACCACGCCGAAGTCACCCGACAGCCGCAACCCCTTAGCACGTGCCACCGCCCCGAACATCGTCAGCGAGCGCGACGCCACCTCCAGCACATCGAAGCCGATGTGCTCCAGCGTCATCTCGCCCGCCTCGATCTTCGAGAAATCCAGCACGTCGCTGATGATCGTGAGTAGCCCGTCCGCCGACGCGCGGATAGTCTTCAGCCGGTCACGCTGCAACGCATCGAGCCTCGATTGCGAGAACAGTTCAAGGTTGCCGAGAACCGCATTCAGTGGCGTGCGGATCTCATGGCTCATCATCGCCAGGAAGGCCGACTTGGCTGCACTGGCCAGGTCCGCTGTCTCCTTCGCCTCGCGCAACCGCTGCTCGAGGCGCTTATGTATTGTCACGTCCGTAAATGCCGTGACCAGCACGTCCTCGCCCCGGTAACGCGCAGGCGCCACGTTCACCGCCAGATCGATCGAACCGCCATCGCGCGTGGGCAGCGTCAACTCCTCGTGGATGATACCGCTGTCGCCGCATGTGCCCTCCTGTTTACGCTCGCGGTACCGTGCGGCCAGTTCGGACGTCAGCGTCGGCGCCGGCACGACCAGGAGCTTCGTGGTCTCGACCATGGTCGGGCTGTACAGAAGCGGCGTGCCGTTCTTCATTGCGATCAGTCCCAATCCGACTGGCGCTGTGTCGATCAGCGTACGGCTCAGGCGCTCGCTCTCGAATACGCGTTCCGAGCGTTCGATAACAGGCCTGAACACGCGTCGCCTGAAATATGTCAGGAACACCCATACAGCCACCAACGTAGCGATGGTCATCCCCGCACTGATACCGATCTGCTTGCCTATGCCCGCAACGATATCGCGCCAGGTATAGGTGTAAACAAGCACCCAGCCCGTCTCGCCAAGACGTTCGGCAATCGTGAAAGCACCGTGCCGCCAGATTTCACTCCCCGATCGTCCTCGCAACGCCTAAGGACGGCTCGCCATCCTTAAGGACGGAACCCGGCGCATGCCCAGCCGTGCTCGCGACGATCTCCCCTTTTTCCGACACGATCAAATAGTTACCATCGAACTGGTCTACACGCAGCGGCGTAGTCAGAAACTCTGGTTCGTATTCGGTCACCAGCATCGCAAACGGCAACCCATTGTGGAACGCGGGCGCAGCGAGGCGAATGGCCATCTTGCCGGTCAGCGGACTAACAGCCGGCGGTATCCAGAACATGGATGGGCGTTGATCGGATTCGCCGCCTGCACGGATATCAGCCAGGTTGTCGAGGCCCTCCGCGAGGGCCGTCATCAGATGCTTATGGTCGGCGGGCGTCCCGAGCATGGACGGATTGGAAGACGAAGGCGAAGGCATGATGCCGGCAATATCGTGCCGCATGCCGTAGAAATAACCGGGAAGTTGGTGCCCGCGCGCCAGTGAATGGACGATGCGGGCGCGGCGGAGTTCCTGCGCAAGAACCAGATAGCGGCCTATCTCATCGTCCGACAGCGCATCGCCGTTCACTCCGAATATTCGTTGCGGCCACAGAGCAGGCGACGGGTGAAGAACGAATTGATACCCATCCGATCGAAAGCGCTTGACGAGCGCGGAGTCGACCTTCGGCGCTTCATGCCATGTCAGCTCTGCGCCTACGAGCGCGGTGCGGAACGATTCTTCGCTCGCCCTGATCTGGCCCAAGATCAGATCGCGGTCGACGATGAAATCCTGCCGCTCCGCCGCAATGTGCGTGCGCAAAGCCGACAGCGTCGCGAACGCGAACGCGAGGAGCATCATGACCGTCGTCACCAGTCCGCTGCCGAACACGAGGAGCCGCTTGTAGCGGCGCAGTTGATTCAGGGAGTGATGTTGTGGACTGGACGACATGGCGGCACCGGTTCATGCTGTGTATGAGCGGCGCGCCGTAGGTCATTTCTGCACGATGCGCCCGTTGAAAGCAATTATCAAGGCACGAAGCGGAGTCTGGAGAAATCGACCCAGAAAACTGGATTAATCCTAGATAAGATGCGAGTGTTTTCAGACTAGTCAAGATTTAACTATTTTCTTCGGGTGTCAGTCTGAGCTTTGGGATAGGATTCTCGGATAAGTCAGTTTCATGTTTATGCATAGCCAGTCACATCCCCTCTTCACTCTTATTCTGCGGAGGTCTGCATGAGCAACATGAAGATCCGCCTCGTACTCGCTGACGATCATCCGGCCGTACTGTCAGGCATCAAACACGGTCTGGCCGTACTTCCCACCTTGGAAGTGATCGGTACCGCCGCAGACTCCGGCGAACTAATCAAACTGCTGGACATGAAGGCCTGCGACGTCGTCATCACCGATTACGCAATGCCCGGCGGAGAGTACGGGGATGGCATGACGCTGCTGGCTTACCTGCGGAGAACCTATCCGGAGCTCAAGATCATAGTCTTCACGACGATAGAGAACCCCGCCCTTGCCCAGGAGATCAAGAAGCTTGGCGTGCACGCGGTATTGAGCAAATCCCATGACACCAGTCATCTGATTTCGGCGGTTCACGCTGTGTACGCCGGCGCCACATACTTTCGCTCGACGTCGCGCGTTCAGGAAGGAGAGCTTCTTAAAGCGTCCGTTAGCGGGGACGCACGCGAACGGACGCTGACCCCACGCGAGATGGAAGTCGTCCGGCTTTTTGTGTCCGGTATGTCCATCAATGAAATCGCGGAGCGACTGCATCGTACGAAACAGACAATCAGTTCCCAGAAGACCCGGGCAATGCGCAAACTCGGTATAGACCGCGATGCCGATTTATTTCGTTTTGCCTACGAAACCGGACTCGATGTCGCAACCGACCCCACAAAGCTGCATGAATGAGTGGTCTCTTCACCGAAGAGCGAGCACATGGCTCGATGCCGCATCGAAATATCGGCGCTTATGCAGCGCTATTTGCAGGGAAAATGTCCCCGGCAGCACCGGCGTGAGGTGTCTGCGGTCATCCTTCTCTGAGCGCCCGTGGCCGGCGCGATGCGCCCGCGAATCCAAGTATTGACCAGATTGTGCTCCACCGCGAAAACCGAAACGTCCCTCGGGGCCCATGACATCGCCGCGTCCTATTGTCTTGAATGGCAATTAGGGTTTGCCACATGTGATTCGATCGAAATTTCAGACTGGTCAGAGACGCTTCGGCATTAAATCTGGCCAATACGAAACAGGCGTCTCATCGTCGGTAATACATTACAAGCTCCTCGGAAATTACCCGATAAGCAGGTCAACCGATTGAAGGCACCATGAGAATCAACCTGATACTTGCTGACGACCATCCGGCATTGATCGCCGGTGTCAAGCATGAATTATCGCGAATCCACACGCTCAACGTCGTGGGAACGGCCCGCGACTCGACAGAACTTGTCGACTTGCTATCGTGGGTACCGTGCGACATTCTCGTCACTGACTACTCGATGCCTGGCGGAGAATACGGTGACGGCATGGCAATGCTGTCGTTCGTGCGGCGCCGACATCCTGACCTGAAAATTGTCGTATTCACTACGATCGACAACATGGCCATTGCTGCCGAAATGCGGAAAATCGGTATTCATTCGGTGCTGAACAAGGCAAAAGATATCGGCCGTTTGATTACGGCGATCCATGCGGTGCATGCCGGTGCAATCTATTTTTCACCCACCACGCGCGAGCATGGCGAAGTGGCCTCGCCCGCGCAGTTCTCTAGCAAAAGCGTGTCCGCGCTCTCGAGCCGGGAAGCGGAGGTCGTGCGTCTCTATGTGTCTGGCGTCACGATCACCGAAATAGCTGCGCAGTTGAACCGGACGAAGCAGACAGTGAGCGCCCAAAAAAGGACCGCGATGCGTAAGCTTGGAATCGAGCGCGATGCGGAGCTATTCAGATATGCATACGAAGTCGGATTTTCCGCTTCCATCGGTCAACCAAAAGCAACGGCTACTGATGCGGACTCTAGCGACTTCGCAGAAATTTGACGCATGCACGGCCGGCGAGTGGTTTCGACAAGGGCGGTCAATTTCATGACCGCTTTTTCTTTCTACGCCTCTCCTCAAAATATCCATGTACAGGGGTCCCAATTTCAACAGGACTGCAAATCAACGGATAGCTATCGTTTTCATTTCATATCCCGACGTCTTCACGGTAGGCACGCGTTCTTTCCGTTGTCGTCGCTAACACCTCAACGTGGTAAACCCTTGACGCTCGTCGCATCCTCCGCATGGCGCAGATCTGCGGGCGGCAACGCCCTACGCACGAGTCGGACGATCTCCAGCAGTGCGTCGCCCCTTTCCGACCGCTCTGCAAGCTCGAGGATGCGCGCCAGGACTTGACGTAAATCGGTCGCGTCGGCCGCGATAACTGCCCGCAAATGACCGTCGAAGGCCTCGATCAAATTATGCGCCGAGGGGACACCCTCCTTCGATATCGTGGTTTGCATTTCAGCACACTGATCTGCAAGCGCGTCATAGTCGAACACGGCCAGCGCCCCCCGCAGAGAGTGCAACTCCCCGAGTATCCGTGCCGCGTCCCCGGCATCGTACGCTGCATGGAGCACTGCTAGTGACGCCTCGCACGATCTCAGAAACGTCGCTCGTACCTGCTCCGGTACTGTCCGCCCGCCCAACACACCATCACGCTGGCCCTCCTGCCTCCCCGCTTCCACCGGGATACCCGGCACGCCGGCCACCTCCGACAGCGTCGCCGACAGCTCATCCAGCTGCAGCGGCTTGGTCACCACCCGCGCTATCCCGGCCGCTTCACACCGCGTTCGCTCCTCCAGCGTCGCACTCGCCGTCGCCGCTACGATCGGCATCTCCGGCCAGCGTGCCTGGGCCGCGCGGGCAAGGCCATAGCCGTCCAGCACCGGCATTGCCAGATCCGTCACCAGCACGTCGAAGCGTTCCCGCGACAGACATTCCAGCGCTTGCTGCCCATCTTCCGCCACCTGCGGCTCGCAACCCAGCAGCTTCAGCTGCTCTTCGAACAGTTGCCGGTTCACCGCGTTGTCTTCCGCCACGAGGACCTTCAACCTGCGCGAGAGCACCCGCTGCGTCTCTTTGTCCACCTCCAGCGGCTCGCCCTGCAACGTGTACCGTAGCGCCGCCGCCAGCCCTTTCAGCCCATAGCTCGACACCTTCACCACCCGTCCCGTTGCGACAGGATAGGCCGGACCTTCCGTACTGCAGTCGATGATCCAGGATGACTCTTCCAGCAGGTCGCGCTCATCATCCGCGTGCCAGGTCCCGCGCTCGCCACAGAGGATCAATGTGTCCGCCTCCTCCAGCGTCTCTGGATCGAATTGCGCCGGATGCCGGTACGCCTGCACCCTTAGCCCCCATGTCTCCAGTGCTGAGACCGCATACGCATGCCATGCGTCCGCATTTGCCACGAACAGCACCAGTTCGCCCGAGAAATGCGGACTATCCGGCCCGGGCGCGGCTTCACGGTCCCCCAGCGGCACCCGCACGGTAAAGATGCTGCCCTTGCCAGGCTCACTGCGCACTACGATCGTTCCGCCCATCGCGTCCGTCAGCCGCGCGCACAACGCCAGACCCAGGCCTGTGCCGCCAAAGCGCCGGCTGATCGTCGCATCGACCTGACTGAACGCCTGGAACAGCATTGCCTGCTGCTCGGGCGACATCCCGATCCCGCTGTCTTGCACTTCGACCACTAGCCAGCCAGCTCGATCGTCGCGACCGCCCTCATCGTTCGTGCCTGCCCTCACCGACAGCCGCAACGTGACCTCGCCCCGCTTCGTAAACTTGATGGCGTTCGACAGCAGGTTGTTCAACACCTGGCCCAGCCGGGTCGGATCGCCCTGCATCGGCTGGGTCGCCGAAGTACCGAACTCGCCCGCCAACCTCAAGCCTTTCGCCCGCGCCACCGGTCCGAACATTGTCAGGGCTCGCGAGGCCACCTCCTGCGCGTCGAACACGATCCGCTCCAGCGTCATCTCGCCGGCCTCGATCTTCGAGAAATCCAGCACGTCGCTGACGATCGCGAGCAGCCCATCCGACGAGCCGCGGATTGTCTTCACCCGGTCGCGCTGCAACGCATCAAGCTGCGAGTGCGACAGCAGTTCCAGATTCCCCAGGATCGCGTTCAGCGGCGTGCGGATCTCATGGCTGATCGCCGCGAGGAACGCCGATTTCGCCGCGTTGGCCGAGTCGGCCGACCGCTTCGCCTCCCGTAGTTGCCGCTCGAGGTTCTTTTCCGCTGTCACGTCCGTGAACGCCGTGACCAGCACGTCCTGCCCCTGGTAGCGCGCCGGTACGACGCTAACCGAGAGGTCCATCGTCCCGCCTTCACGCGTCGGCAGCGTCAGTTCCTCGCGAGTCACCTCTTTCGCCCCGATTGCCCCACCCCGTTGCAGGTGACGGCGAACCAGTTCCGCCGACAGCGGTGGCGCCTCGACGAGCATCCGGGCCGCCTTGTCGATCATCGTCGGGCTACGCAACAGCGGCTTTCCGCTCTCCACTGCAATCAGCCCGAGCCCGACTGGCGCCGTCTTGATCAGCGTCCTGCTCAGGTGCTCACTTTCGAACACCCGTTGCGAGCGCGCCAGAACCGGCTGGAAGACGCGTCGATTGAAGAGCAGGATGAGCGTCCATACCACCAGGATGATCGCTCCCATCGTTGCGGCTGACACGCCAACTGGACCACTCACATCCCTCGCGATGGCGCGCCACGACTCGACAAAAACGAGCGTTGCACTCCTGTCGCCGATTGGCCAGCCAAACAGCATGTGGCCATCGCGAAAGATTGGACCCGTCGCCTTGGAAATGTCCGACACACCCAGAGCGCGCGCGACAGCTAACGCCTCCGGGCCAACCGGACGCCCGGCTTCCGACGTGATCACCTGTCCATCGCGCGCGAAAAGCAAGAGCGAGCCGTCAAATGCCGTATTTCCCAGAGCAGCAGTGACTGCGGAAACCGGTAACTCGCAAACAACGACGCCGAACGGCTTCTGCTTATCGTCGAACACGGTCGCTGCAACCCGGATCGCAGGATTGCCACTGAAAGGACTCTCGTAGGTGGGGAGCCAGCGCAGCACAACGTCCCCGGTGCTGGGATCGCGCAATGGCGCGTCTTCCGGAGCAAGAAGATTGCCGTGGGGGTCGGTCAGTGCGGCCACAAGCGCCGCGTGATCGGAAAGCAGCTTGTCCATCCGCGCATCGCCGGGCCATGGCACCGCCACCATGCCCACCAGCGCATGATCGCGGCTGTACAACCACGAGTTCAATACGCCTCCGTTCCGCTCTGCCACGGCCGTAAACGCGCGACTCAACTGTTCAGCAAGCCGGATATAGCGGCTGACTGCCACAGCGGGCGGAACTTCGGAAGATGCACCGACCAACGTCACGGGAACGTGATCGGGTGCCTTCTGAAGACGAAGTATCTGACCGTTGTGGCTGAATTGATCAACAAGGGCTGGGTCGGCCCGTTGATCGGCCCTCCAGGAGACTTCGAAGATCCGTAAATTGTTTCGAAAAATCGCGGCGTTGCGCGTGTACAGGTCGGAGAGCCGGTTTGCACTAAGCGACATTTCCTGGCGCTGGACCATGACATAGGCACGCACGATGGACACCGCGTTGATGATGAACGCGGCCAGCACAACCACCGTGATCGCGGCCCCGCCGCCAAACATCAACAGACGTTGATAGCGGCGGAAGCGGTCCAGCACACTGCCTTGCGCGGATCGGGTCATAGGTTCTGAAGGAGTCGGCGCTTTTGCCGGGCGCCCCTACACAGAGTGGCTCACGCGGCGGGTATCCGGTTGATTATCCACCTCACGGCGAAGCCGCGAAAGAGGGATTGACCACGCCAGGCGGCCGGGAAGTCTGGTGCAAACGGCGATATGTCGCGATTGGGCAGCCGTGCGGCTCGACAGCACCCTTAGAGAACCGCCTAGCCTACAATGTGAGCCTTTGTTTCGGGCTAGACCCTGCTCCCAGTCCGACTAGCCATTCATTGACAGTAGTGCCAATGACTTCAGGATGGTCCTCCTGCAGGTAGTGAATGCCAGCGCCAAGCTCAACAACTCTGCAATCCTTAAGTTTATCTACAAATTTTTCAGCAACGTTCGGCGAGACCAGAGCACCAGGATTTGCAGTGAAAAGCAGCTTCGGATAAGCCGACTCTTCGAGCGCGCGATGTGCTTCCTCCAGGATTGAGTACACATCAGCCGGCTCTCCGGCAATCGGCAACTCATTCGGGAAGCGCCAGGTCGGACGACGTGATTCGGGGGTTGGAAATGGTGCCCTGTACACAGACATTTCGTCGTCCGTCAGCTTTCGTACAGTAGCCGCGGGCAGAACCTGCTCCACGAACGCATTGTTTTCAAGAATCATCTGCTCCCCCACTCCGGGGGTCCTGAACTTCCGGAAAATTTCCCGCGCATCCGCATGAAAATCGTCCCAGGTCGGCATGGGCCAGGTGAATTCCATAAAAGCAAGCCCACGAACAAACTCGGGCCGGCGGGCCGCCAGGTGAAATGCCAGCGCGGTTCCCCAGTCCTGCGCTATGACGTATGCCTGCGAGATTCCAGCGTTATCGAGGAACGCGTCGAGGTAGCGCACATGATCGGCAAATCGATACTCGATGTCTGGCTTTCCCGATTGGCCGAACCCAATGAGGTCCGGCGCAATGCAATGCGCCACCGGCGCAACCAGCGGAATGATATTCCGCCATATGAACGACGATGTCGGGTTTCCATGCAAAAAAAGCGCCACCGGTACTTCAGGATTCCCCGCCTCCCGGTATGCCATGGTGGACCCCAGCACCTTCACATGTGGCAGCACAACGTCAGGAAGGACGCTCATTTCTGCTCCTTGAATATAGTCTGGAAAACGATGTTCTTGAAGCGATCGAGCGCGGCAGGACCGCGCTCCACCTTCATGCGGAGAATTGCGCCTTCCCAGGAAGCGAGAAGAAATTCGGCGAGATCCAGCGGATCGAAGGTGGAGTCGATTTCGCCGGCGGCTTGAGCCTCGGCGATGCATGATGTGAACGGAGCACGCCATTCCTGGAATATGGCCTCAAGCCTCTTGCGCAAGAGTTTGCTCTGAGAGGTGGTCTCAAGACTGAAATCGCCGATCAGGCAACCGCGATTCCATTTGTCATCCGCCAATACGCCGCTGATGATGTCCAGATACCGTTTGAGCCGCTGCCGGGGAGTCAGTGACCTGTCGCCCAATGCCTGTCCGACCAACCCCTTGGTGTGAGCAAAATAGCGGTCCAGTACTTCCTCGGCAAACGCCTCTTTGGAACGGAAATGATTGGTAAAGGAGCCATGAGGAGCACCGGCGGCGGCACAGATATCGCGCACGCTTGCTCCCTCATACCCTGAACGAAGCATGACCTGAAGGCCGGCGGCAAGAATGTCTTCACGAAATGATGGTTTGCCCATGACAGCAATACAGTCGTGCGTATTCTTGTAAAGAATAGACGTCCGCATTCGCATGTCAAGCCCTAACTTGATCGACGGCCGCCTCCGGCGCACGTGCGGATGTTTTCGCATCCGCACGTGCTTCTGCCGGTGAATCAGCGTCTCGCAACGTGCCTGCGAGACCGCACTTCGGCTTCCTCAGGCAATCCAGCCACCATCGACGGTCAGACTTTCGCCGGTGGTGTAGCCTGCTTCGGGGCTCGCCAGATAGGCTACCGCCGCTGCGATTTCTTCGGGCTTACCGAAGCGGCCCATGCTGGCGAGCCTGGTCATCGTTGCGTGGTCTTCCGTCCCCGGCTGGGGAGACAGTTCAGTGTCGATCGGGCCGGGCTGGACTGCGTTGACGGTCACGCCGTACTTCCCCAACTCGCGCGAAAGACCGCGTGTGAAGCCCCGAATGGCGAATTTCGACGCGATGTAAAGCGTTACGCCAGGCAGCGGCGCTGCTTCGCCGAAGGCGGAGCCCACATTGATAATGCGTCCCCAGCCCGTCTTGATCATGCGCTTTGCCGCGTCCTTCGCCAGTTCGATCGGCGCACGCACATTCAGATTGAAGTGCGTGTCATAGGACGTCTGCGACGACTCGAGGAACGGTCCGTATTCAACGGTGCCCGCATTGTTGACGAGAATATCGAGCCGCCCTTCGAACTTGCCGCCGAAGACGCCGCCCACTGAATCGATCAACGCTGTCACACCTTCCGGCTTCGACAGATTGGCGCCCACTGCCTCGGCCTCGCCGCCTGCATCGCGGATCGCCTTGACCACGGCCTCCGCGCGTTCCGAACTCGACGCGTAGTGGACGATGAGCGACGCGCCGTCCCGCGCGAGACGGGTTGCGATGGCGGCGCCGATACCGCGAGAAGCGCCGGTTACGAGTGCAAGTTTGCCTTTCAGAGCTTGAGTCATGATTACCTCGATAGTGAGTTTTCAAGGGGTCGCGCAATACCCTGGCGTGGGGATTCGCGGACCGCTGCATGTGCGCCAATGCGTTCCTGCATTGGTTGATGCGTATCGTCCGCTCGCGTCGGAATACGCGGTAGTCATCGGGGAAGAATAGGCCCTATTCCTGTGCGGTGCGCTTTTTCGGGCCGCGGCGCCGGTTGCGATGCAAGTCACCGCCACTGCGCCGCTTCGTTGGGCCGCGAATGCGCCTATGCATAACATGCCTGCCCGGAATAGCTGCTATCGACGCGAGATGCCTTCTACTGATGATCTGGGAGAGCCAACCTGTGGCTATCGCAAGGCCGCGCCAGCCTCGATCACTCAAGGAGATTTGCGATGGCACTGCAAGACAGACTCGACGCTTTCAAAGCCGACTTCAAGGCCGGCAAAGCGCCTTATCACGCACCGCCAGAAATCCACCCGCTCATGGAACGCGCGACTGCCGAGCTGATCGCGAGCGGTCAGGCGGCCCGTACCATCAAGGCTGGCGACCGCGCACCGCAATTCACGCTGAAGGACCAGAACGCCAACGAGGTCTGGTCAGCCGATCTGCTCGCGCGGGGGCCGCTCGTCGTGACGTTCTATTGCGGCGTATGGTGTCCGGACTGCAACATTGAGCTCCAGGCGATCAACGAAGTGCTGCCGCAGATTCACGCCTACGGTGCGAATGTGGTCGCCATTTCGCCGCAGACGCCGGTTCATAGCCGCGAGTCGGTGCACAAGAACAGGTTGCGTTTCCCGGTGCTGAGCGACCTCAACGGCGAGACCAGCGCAGTGTTCGGTCTACGCTTTTCGCTGCCTGGCTATCTCGTCGACCTGTACAGGCATCTGAGAAGCGACCTCCCGGCGTTCAACGACGACCACAGTTGGACTCTGCCCATGCCTGCGCGTTACGTCATTCGGCGCGACGGTATCGTGCTGTACTCGGAAGTCAACGCGGACTACACGCGCCGTCCCGATCCCGGCGACATGTTCGTGGTGCTCGAAAAGGCCACTGCGAAGGCGTAAACGGATAACTCACCGGCCGCAATTCTTCTGTTTTCGGCGCCCGGCACGTCAATCGGCACCAGTGGATTCCGGGCCGATTGCCGCACTGCCATCGTGCCCACCAAGCAGGTGCTCGACGAAAGCGACGAAGGCGCGCCTCTTCGTCGTCGCCGTGCGGCCCGATGGGAAAACTGCCCAGACGTCGATGGGCGGCAGCGTCCATTCGGTGAGAACCGCTTGCACAGTGCCGTCGGCGAGTTCAGGGGAGAACATCCATTCCGACGCGACGGCGAGGCCCATGTGCCTCAGCACTGCCGTGCGCATGCCCTCGGCCGCGCTCACGCTTACCCGGCCCGACACGGCCACGGCGACCTCGGCGCCATCGTTGCGGCTGAACGCCCACGACTCGCCGCCACCTCGCAGCGAGTAGACGATCGCCTGGTGTCGGCTCAGATCCGCCGGTGTCTTCGGAATGCCGGCTTCCTCGAAATAGCGCGGCGTCCCGACAACCAGTCGCCGTCCTCGCAGGATGCGTCGCGCGGTCATCGTCGAATCGTCGAGCGTACCCATGCGCAGCGCCACGTCGACACCCTGTTCGAGCAGATCGATAGAGCGGTCGTCGAGGATGATGTCGATACTCAGTTTCGGATGCCGGTCGAGGAAAGTCTTGAGCGCGGGCAGAACATGCAGTCGCGCGAACGTGACGGCTGCACTGATCCGCAAGCGTCCGGAGAGGCCGTCCGACGATTCCCGCACTGCCTGTTCGGCCTGATCTGCCTCATCGATCGCACGGCGGGCGTGCTCGTAGAATCGCTGACCCGCGTCCGTCGGCGTCAGGCCTCAGGTTGAGCGGAGCAGGAGGCGCGCGCCGAGATGCTCTTCCAGTTGCGCAATCGACTTCGAGACTGCCGGCTGACCCAGCTTAAGCCGGCGAGCGGCGGCAGAAAAGGAACCCGCGTCCACCACGGTTGCAAACGTTTCCATCGCCATCATGCGGTCCATGCGTTGCTCTCCTGCGATCTTGTTGTAATCGGACAGCACAGTCTAGCGAGCATCGGCTCCTGCTGTCTTCGGTGGCGGAAAATGTGGAACCGTCGTCTGCGAGGACAGGTCAAGTCGGTGCGACTGGCGGGTTGCGTTTGGTCCAGAAATCCAACATCCCTTCCGGAACGGAACCCGCCTGGATCGTCGAAATAAATCAGGGTCTGGGGAAGTGCCTGGAGTGTGACAAGTCTTGATTCATTGTTTCGCGTGATTGAAGGTCACGACAAACAGGATCAGAGTTGCTCTCCCAGCGTTCTTTGGCGTATATGCTGCATTCGCCACGACCGCTCTCACGGCGTCCGCTTTCCATGAAGCTGCGCACGACGAAACGAGGCGTATTGCGAAGACGCCAACGCAGCAATGCCCTTTGCCCGCCTCAATCGCATTCCAAACCCCGACCGCTTGCGTCTGCGTGGGCCATTGCGCAATGTTGGGAACCTTCACTCCACGCTGAGCGCGCGACGACAACCGCACGGGTTGTAATGTCCGGACGATACATCTTTCGAAACCCAATCGGATCGCCTATTTTTATTCGTGCGATTTCGTTTCGTTTACAAACCACGAATGTGAACGTCCGTGAGCGGCTTCGCGGCATAAAGCGTTGTCTCGTCCTTGAATATTTTCATTCATCGACACGATCAGAGGCATCGCTTCCGTTTGTGCAATTTCACCGCTTGGCCGAATCTGATTTCCCGTGCTTGCGAGGTATTGGATGCGTGTCGTTCTCCACGACGAGGACGCGCAGCGGCTTGGACAGATGCTGCGCCAGCACGGCTTGCCGGAAGACGTGGACCTATCCGGTGCGGGCGAAGGCCTGCACGTCGTCGTGGTGCTTGCGCACGCTCAGCGCGTTGCGTCGGCCGCCGATCACTGGCTGCGGCGCTTTCCTCTACCCGACGCGTTCATCGCCGGATGCACCTCTAGTACCCGCTGCCAATGTCAGGCTGAAACGTGGTGGCCCGCGTCGGTTTGCGATGTCGTCTCGGCCGACGACGAGGACACGCTGCTCAGCGAACTCGCCCTGCGCCTCGCCCGGCTCGCGTCGCTGGAAGCGGTCCTCGCGTCCGACTGGCTGCGCAGGCGGGCCGTCGGCGAGTCGGCCGTATGGCGCGCAACGTTGCGCGAGGTGGCCGAGGTCGGACGCTTCGGTCGTGGCGCCTGCCTGCTGCTAGGCGCGAGTGGTTGCGGCAAGGAACTGCTCGCACGGCTGATTCACGATCTCGACCCTGAGCGCCGGCCGGGCCCCTTCGTCGTGGTCGACTGCACGACCCTCAGCCCGGAGCTATCCGGCAGCGAATTGTTCGGCCATGCGAAAGGTGCGTTCACGCACGCCATTAGCGCCCGAGACGGGGCGGTCACGCTGGCGGACCGCGGGACGCTTTTTCTCGATGAGATCGGTGAACTCGAATTGCCATTGCAGGCGCGCTTGCTGCGCGTCATTCAGGAACACGCGTTCAAACGCGTCGGTGAAGATATCTGGCGCAAGTCGGATTTCCGGCTGGTCTGCGCGACTAACCGAAATCTTGAAGCCGAGGTGCTGGCGGGCCGCTTTCGCAGCGATCTATATTTCCGCATGACGCAGTGGACGGTACGCGCGCCCACTCTTGCAGAGCGGCGTGAAGACATTCCGCTGCTGGTCCGGCATTTTCTCGCGGAGCACGGCGATCCGGTCCCGCAGGTGATGCCCGAGGTCATGCGGCAACTGGCCGGCGCCGACTATCCGGGCAACGTGCGGGAACTGCGCAATGTCGTGCACCGCATGGCGGACCGGCAGCACGGCTTTCGTGTGCTGAGCACCGGCTGTCTTGATGGACTCGCCATCGATACGAATACGGCCGGCAGCGCCGACGGCTGGGAGCAGACCTTCGCCCGCGCGGTGGAAGGCGCGCTGGACGCCGGCCTCGGCCTGAAGAACATCGGGCAGATCGCGGAGTCGATCGCAGTGCGGATTGCCGAGCGCCGCGCCGGATCGACTGGGCGCGCCGCGGAACTACTCGGGGTGACGCCGCGTGCGTTGCAATTGCGCCGGCAAGGACGCCCGTCGGAAACCGGCTAGTCATCCGGCCAGCACGCCTGTTGAACGCGACACGGACGGCACTCGCGAGCGCCGCAACAGGCGCAGCGCGTTGCCGCCCGCGATAGCGGCAAAAGCGGCCGGCGAAGGCCGCAGCGCACGGATCTTCGCCAGTTCGAGGCCGGGATGCAGCCACGGCCCGTCCGAACCGAACAGCAACTTGGCCGGTCCCGCTCGCGCGAATGCTTCCTCTAGCAGATCGAAGCGCCGCACGCCCGCGGTGTCGGCAAACAGATTCGGATAGCGCACGATCAGGTCGATGACCTGCCGCTGCGCGGCCCAATCGTCGGCGAAGCTGCCCAGATGCGCGAACACGAAGGCCACATCCGGATGCGTCTGCGCGAGCAGACTCAGCGCGCCCGTGTCGCCGCCCGGGTCGTACAGCACAGGCAATTGCCAGCGCTGCGCGGCGTCGCACACCTGTCGGTGAATGCGCGCGTCGTGACGATGAACCTTGATGCCGCGCAAGCCGAGCCGCATCACGGCCTCTTCGATCATCCGGTGCATCCGTTCGCGGTCACGTTCGGCATGCACCATCGCGAAACCGATCCAGCGGCGCGGATCGGCGCGCACGATGGCGGCGACGTCGCGATTGCCCTGCGCATAGTCCGACTGAAATACCGGCAGAAGCACCGAGCGGGCGATGCGGGCTTCGCTCGCCCGGCGCGCATATGCGGAAAGCGGAGCAGTCGTATCCCACGGCCCGGTCATGCCGTCGCCCTGCCCTGCGTGCACATGGAAATCGATGATCATGTCGACCACTCGAATTGACCACCCGCCGGACGCTCGACCCGGTTCCGGCTCACATAAGGCGACGACAGTCCCTTGGGCAGCAGGTGAGTGATCTTCAACGGTCCGGGGCCGACCTTCATCTCCACCTTCAATTGCCGGTTCATCACGTGGTCGCGCAGCGCGCGCACCAGCGTGTGCTCGGTCGCCCGCAGCGCGCTGGAATCGACATTGGCTACCGCCACGCTCAAGCCGGTATTGCCGTGATTATTCGCGCACCAGAGATGCAAGCGCAAACGCTGCGGCAGGTTGGCCGACATGCCGACATAGATCGCGTTGCTCCCGCGCCGCAGGATATAGACGCCTGCGCCTTTGACCTTGTTCGGTGCATCTTCGAGCGGTAGCCAGTCCTTCCATTCCAGATCGACGGTCGCCGACTTGGCCATCGACTCGAACTCGAATTGCGGCGCGGCACCCTCGTAAAGATGAGCGCTGGGCGGCTGCGACAAGAGACTGATCCCAAGCAGCGTAAGCACTCCCTGCTGCTGTCGTGCAAGCAGACAGGCCTGACAGCACGCCCCCGAACTCTGCAGGCGAGCCGTGCCGATGCGCGGCTGCGTGCTCACACGGCGCGCGCGCGCAATGATTTGTCGCAAGTCCCGGATCAGCGCTTGCGGCGGTGTGCCGGGCGGATAGCGGCGCACCTCGGCGATGAGCCGCATCGCACGGCGCATGCGCCACGGCGCGAGTTCGAGCGTTTCACCATCTGCGGTCTTAAACATGCTGGCGTTCCTCCATCGAAGAGCGGCTTGCCGTAACGTGTCCGGTGCCGGGCAACCGAACGGCGAGCGCGGCCATTGCCGAAAGCAGCGCATCGATATCGGCCACGCAGTGATTCGCGCGGATCACGACAGCCAGCGCGTAGCGTCCCTGATGCTGACGCAGCAGCGCGGTACGAAAGCCGCTGCTGCGAAGCCCTGCATGCAGCGCGAGCGTGCGCTCTGTCGTATCCAGATGCATCTGCTGCAGCGGATGATCGCGCCGTGAGACCTGCAGATCCGACAGACAGTTGCGCACCAGCCATCGCAAGCCGGCGTGCAGATGCCTCAGGAGCAACAGCAAGCCCGCACGCAATTGCGCGCCTTCGCGCCGGTTAATCTCCAGCGCGTTGAGCCCGGCGAGCAACGCGACCTGGCTCGCGGCGCTGCAATGCGACTGCGTGGGCCCATCGCGGGCGATTTCGCGCACCAGCGCGTCCGGGCCGCACAGCGTCGCCAGCGGCGCACCGAAGGCCTTGGCCCACGACGCAAACAGCAACACCGGTTGTGCGGGCGCAAGACCCGCATACCGCACCGCGCCGCCGCCTCCATGTCCCCATGGATGCCGCATCGCCGGACGCTCGCCCATCAAGCCGAGCATTTGGCTGTGATCGACCACGATCAACCCTCCGTGACGGCTCACCAGTTTCAGATAGCGGCCAATCGGCACAATTCCGCCTTCAATGCGCGTCGCGTCCGTCATCACCGCGGGCGGCCTCGCGCTGCGCCGCTTCGTGAGACGCTGCGCCAGATCCGCAAGATCGCCGTGACGGAACCAGGCGACCGGCACGCCCAGGCCCACGGCGCGTTCGAGGCCCCATCGCATCACCGGATACAGCGCTTCGTCGGCAACCAGCGCATGCGTGCGTGCGAGCCGGTCGAACACGTCGATCGCGAGATGCAGTGTCGAAGGCGCCACCAGACCCGCTTCGCAGCCTTGCAACGCGGCGGCCTGCGCCGCGAGCCGGTTGGCGAGCGGCGCAGCGGCGAGCGATGCAGGCGTGCCCGTCGTCAACGCCGCATAGTCGTCTAGTTGCGCGGCAGGATGCTGCAGGCCCAGATAGAGCGCCGAAGCAAAATCGATCATTGCGGATTCCGTTTTGCCTTGCCCGTTGCCTTGCGTGTTGCGCCAGGTCACGCCACCTTGATTCCTTTCTGCTCATTGAGGCGTCGCAACAGGTGCATACCAGGCACCTGCACGTCCACCGGTTCAGCACCCACGTCGATGCCCGTCACGGCACGGTACGAATGGATATACGTCTGGATCTCCGGCCGGAAAAACGCCGCCCAGTTCGCCGCGTTGACCGGATCGTTGACCGAGTTCCAGTCGCTCCAGCGGATCGACGACACGATCTGTTCACCGGTTGTCGCGAGTTGCCAGAACTGATACGTATTGGTGTCGCCCCAGCCCTGCAGCTTGCGCATGCTTTCCACCGAATGCATCCACGGTTCCGGATACGCGACCATCGCGCGACGCGGCAGGTATTCACGGAACTCGGGCCGCGCGAGCAGCCACTGCTGCATCATCATTTCCACACGCGACGTGGTCGGCATATCGCGGAACTGGTTATGCGCGCCTTCTGAGAGGATCAGATGCACTTCACGCAGCGCGTTGAGCAGCGGGAAACCATCCGGCACGACCGTGGTGTCGTCCGCCTGACGGAAGAACGGCACGCACAGGTTCAGCAGCGTATGGAACGCGGCGAGAAACTTGCTGCGGTTGTCGGCGGCGTGCATTTTCGGCACGGCGCGGCCAATCAGCCTGAAGCCGTATTCGTGCTGATATTCCGCGGCGCGCCGCTCGATCGGCAGACGATGCTGCTCGTCCTGCACCCAGCCCCAGATCAGGTTGTTCAATGGCCGCAGCGCATCGAGTTCGATCTGGTTCAGCGGATCGCGCGGTCCGCTCGACACATTCTGGAAGCGGCGGGAGATCGCATTCATCGTTTGCACGAGTTGCATCTCCTCCATCCAGTAGCTCCATATCAGCTCGATCAGCGGGGGGTAGGCCAGCTTCGCGGAGATGTCGTTGTTCCAGTACTCCAGCCACAGGCAGCCTTCACGACAACCCATGCCGGCGCCGTCGTTCCTCGTCGCGTCTGCGAATGCCTCTTCCGCCGACGCTGCGGCGTCGGTGCCTTGCAAGGCCTGCACCACCCGCCGAAGGTACGGCAATGTGGGGGACCCGGTCTTTCCGAAGTACTGTTCGCCGAGCGGCCCTTCAGCCGTAATGGTCAGGCCCAGGCGCTCATTCGCGAGCCGGAGCGCCTCGGGATCGAAAGCCAGCAGCGTTGCGATCTGCGGCAGGTCAGGTCCTCTAGGCACCACGCCGCCCCACGTAACGACAAACGCTTCAGTTGCCACCTTCAACGCACGATACGCATCGGTATCGGTGAAGGGCAGAAAGCGGCGCCGGCTCAATTGCTGCGTACCGTCCAGCATATGAGGCCGCAACGGCTTCGCCTGGCCGCTCGTGCCGGAGTCACCCGCTGCCGAACCGCCGGGAAAGAACAGTGCGTCGATCTGACTGGCGTAGTTGGTCCAGCTCAGCATGTCCGCGTTCAGCTTGATCAACAGCCACAGCGCGACGTCGCCGGTCAGCGGCCGGGTGGTGCGTTGCAGATTGATCGTCTTCGAGGTCTTGTAGTCGCCATCGGCCGGCCCGGAACTGGCGCCGATGGGATCCAGCGGAGGCTGATCTTGCCCCGCCGAACCGCTTGCCATCAGCATCGTCGATCGCCGGGTGATGAGTTGCTTCGTATTGACGCTCGGGGCAGCGGCGGCCGGTTCGGCACTCCTGACGACGAGGCGATCGGCTTCTGGCACGCTTGCCTGCGCACGTTCCTGCTCGCCTGCCGACGCCGGCGCTGCTTGCGGCAATTCCGAGGCGTCTTCGGCGGGTTGCTTCGGAATGGGCATCTGATAGGTGAGCGTGATGCTGTTGGCGTGAACCAGTTGCATCAGGATCTGTGTGTTCAACGAACGACCGCCCTTCGTGAAATCGACCAGTTCATTGAGCGCACTGTCGAGTTCCTTCGCCTGTGCGGCCAGATGCTCTTTGCCGTCATGCAGCGAGATTTCGACTTCGACCTCGACCGTCTCGCCCGGTTCGAACGCCAAAACCGGATCGTCGGTCGTCGGAAAGGGTTTGCGCTCCCGACCCATATGGCAGGAGATCGTCACATACTTGCCACCCGCGCTCACCGGATCGTGTACCTCGTATTTGCCCGTGTTCTCGTTGAAGTTGCCGGCCAGCATCAGCGTGACAGGGAATTCTTTGGAAGCCATCGTATTTCTCCTTCAGAGAATCATGCGTATGCGGCAAGAGGCGTACTGATCGTCTCGCGCTGATTGAGCGCGACGCTCAGTTGCGCACTACCCGCGCTCCATGGCAAGTAACCGGCAAGCGCCCAGCGCTGCAACAATTCGGCAATCACCTTCAACTCCTGGCTCGCCGGCAGCAGACCGCTGTAGCGCGCCTGGCCCAGCACCGCGAACGCAAGCGTCGGCGTATCGGCGAGAAGCTGTTGCGGCCGCAATTTCACCGCGTGCCACACGCGCAGAAGATGCTGGGGATGCCGGTCCGGCAGCCGCAGTGCGGCACCCAGACTGCGGCCGCGCAGTGCGGGAGGATGCATCGCCAGCAGCACCGCGACGAACTGCGGGATCGCGCGGTCTAGCGCATCGAACGCCTTGCGCTGCCCCGGGTTCATCTGCGAGCGCGGATACAGCCTTTCCCACACCTGCTCCAGTTGATCCCATTGCGGATGCGGATAGAGCGCCTTGCCCATTGCGACAGACAGCTTCACGCGTATCCACGGCGCCGGATGCGGATCGTCCAGGTTGATGCGAAGGACGAACGCAAGCGGCAGGCTGACGACGCTCATCAAACCGCAGGTCGCCGCGATACCCACTCTCGAGACCGCCCACAGGTCGGCGAGAATCTCACTGATCCAGCGCTCCCACGCGCCCCACACCGGATGTCCGCGAGCCATTCTTCCCGGCGACGCGCGCTTGTATGCATTGGCCAGATCGAGCAGCGCCGCGGCCTGATGACCGACCTCGTGAAAGAGCGACGCCGCGACGCCGGTGCCCACCATCCGCTCGCGCGGCATTCTGATGACGGCCACCGGGTTGTTGCCGCCGCCGGGCAAGCGCGTCCGCGCGCGCCGGATCGCGCCGCCATGCCCGCGCTCGACATAGCAGATGACAGGCGGCGCGGCGATGGGGACGCCCGGTTGTCTGAGCCCGTCCTGCGCGGCGACGTCGAGTCCCGAAAGCCAGACGCCGGTGCCATGCTGGCTGCGTTGCGTAAGCACTTCTGCGAAGATCTCGAAGTGCGTCAGCGCCGCATGGAAGAACAGCTTCAGCAACGCATAACGACGCTGCGCCAGCGCGACGTTGTGCGGCGTGGCGGCCATCTCGCGCAACTGCCGCAGGAAGTGCGCGATGTGCACACGCAGTTGCCGCCTGGCCGCCTGCATGTGCTTCTCGATTGCCGCCATCGCTTCATCGCTGACGTTTGCCGCCGGCACCATTGGCATTTGCAGCGCGTAGGGCAACTGCGCGTCCAGACGTGCACGGATGCCGAGCACTTCCTGTTCGAGCAGACGCAGCGCCTGGGCGCAAGGACTCATCGCGGAGGACATCGCGGCGCTCAGTAAGCAGTGCGATGCTGCGGAGTCAGGTACAGAATGATCGCGCGTCCGTTGCGCGACCGGCGCCAGTGTCCGCTATGCGCCATGCCATGCCCAACCGGTGTGCCGCATGAAGGACAACTGGTGCCAGCGGGAGCGCCGTAACCGCTCTGGCCATAGCCGGGCTGGCCGTAACCAGTCTGGCCATAGCCGTTCTGGCCCAGGCGCGCTGGCATGCCTGGCGCGGCACCTGGCTGCGGCACGCGGCCAATCGACGATGCCGGCCCGAAGATCGGCGTGGGGTTCTGACGCGCCGCGTTAATACCGTTTTGGGCGATCGTGCGCATCGCGGTCAGGAGTCCCGGTGCGACCTGACGCGCGCCGCGCAGGAACGCGATACGCGCGGCTCGGGCCGGCGGAACATGCGGAGGAACCGAACTGAGATGATGGGCCGCGTGCTGGCCGATGCGCACCAGCCGGCGTGCAACTTCGAACTCGCGGTCTTCGTTGCTCAGCCCTTCCAGTTCGAGCCCGAGCGCGCTACCTGCCATGCCGGCCAGCTTGCCGCCGATCAATCCGCCAGCGCCCGGCACGACCAGATTCCCCAAGGTGCTGCCGACAATCGGCAACGCGGATTTCACAGCGGACTTGAGGATTCCGCCCAGCGCCTTGCCGGCCGACGACTTCGCGAAGTTGGTGGCGGCACGCCCAACCGATTTGATAAGACCGCCGAGGAACTGCTCCATCTCCTGTTCGGAGTTCACGGCGAGGAGTTCGGCGGCGAGTTCCATTTCCTGCATCTCGCCGGACATCTCGGTCTCGAACTCGTTTTCGAATTCGGTCTCGCCGCCCTCGAACTCATTCTCGAACTCGTTGGCAAATTCGCTCTCCAGCTCCTGACCAAACTCGCCAGCCAGTTCCGGGGAAAGCTCCTGTTCAAACTCGTTGTAGCCAGGACCCCAACCGCCGGGCCTGGAAGTCCCGATATCGTGCATTTGCCTCTCCTTGACTGAGGTTGGCGAGAACGGAATCTCGCGTGCTCCGTTCAATGCAGAGGGCGTGCCAGCTGGAGAAAATCATCGGATGGGTTGATAGACGAGGCTTCGAGCCGGGCGCCGCGTGACCGGAAGCGAATCACGCTTCGCAGTTCCGCGCGCAAAGCGGCATGCCCCACGAAGCTTGCTTCGCCGGTTCCTCTTTGCAGTCGCCGCTTTTGAGTTTTCGCGGCGAGCGCTCCAAGGCCGATCTGACTGAAATGGTCTACGCGCTGGCGGAACGCGGCAACTCTGCACTCCTGCTGTCCCGTGACCCGGTCGGGCAGCAAGCGCTGCTAATGCTGCAATGTGCCGTTCAGAAGGCTCTTCAGTCGCATAACCGCCTCGTCGGATTCCGCCTGAATCCGCGCACGCAGAAAAAGCCAGTTGAGTATCGCGAACCACAAAGACGGCGCACGATACGTGAACTCGCGCTCGAAGCGCGTTCCGTTCGCGGTCGATGTCAGTGAATACGTGACGCTGCCCGCCGGCCTGCGATCAATGACTCCTTCTATAGTCCACTTGGCCGGAGGCTCATGCGTAGTGACTGTCCACGTCACGCTGCCGCGTCTGCCCGCCACAAGAAATTCCTCGACCACCCGCTCGCCCAGATCCAGTGGATGGTCAACGGCACCTCTGACCGCAAGCGATGACGGATGCCAGACCGGCCAGTGAGCCGGTGTCGTGACATAGTCGAATACGACCGTCGGGGGAAGTTGAATCGACGCGACCGTAACGACATGCGTTTCGAGCCTGAACATTTGCGGCAACGGGACAAGAAGCAATGCAATGACGACGAGCAACGTCAATATTGCCGTTACGTATCGGGTAAGGTTTCGGTTGGCGCTTTTCATTGGCGAGGCCTAGCTATCAATGAAACGCGCGCAAGGCCTCGTCCGCGACGGCAAGCCGTGACGCCATGACCTTGACTACGAAGCGATGAAATTGCTGCGCGGTCACCGGATCGTCGTGTTCGAGCGCACGCAACGACTCGAGCGTCAAACGCCGCACGCGCGCGGGCTCCTCCGCGAGAACGTCTGCGCTGCGCGCCTGTTGCGTGTACACCGCCATTTCGCCGACGATCGTGCCCGGCCCGTACGAGCGCAGCCTGAGGGATCTCCCGCCCGCAAGCGGCAATAAGACAGCAACACGGCCACGCTCGACAAAGTACACAGCGTCCCCCGGTTCGCCTTGACGGAATACCGGCTGCCCCGCGCCCAGTTCGCGAACGTCCAGAAGGGCCAGCAGTCTGTCGAGCGCGCATGGTGTGAAATGCGGCGCGAGCATCGTCGGGAAATCCTCGTCTGCGTGAGGCAGCGCACGTAGATCCGACCGGAGCAGCGTATCTTCGACCCATTCCAGACCGGCATCCAGCGTCACGAACTCGTGAATCCGCAGGTTCAAGGTGCCGGTCTTCATGAGCAGTTCTCGCGAGCGTGCCGGCAGCCCCGTCAGCACCAGATCCGCATCATTCGTCGCGCACAGTTGCCGGAGCTTGACGAAGCTGACCGATACCGAGGCGTCCATGCCGTTGGTCAAAGCAAAGTCGAGCACGACAAACCGGACGGGTATCGGACTTTGCGTGACCAACCGTTCGCGCACCCGGTGCAGGATCGAATTGGCCATGCCAAAGAACAGGAACCCCTGCAAACAGGTTCCGCACACCTGTGCGCCGAGTTCCTGCAGCCGTCTGGTTGCCTCGATACTGCGCTCGACATTCGATGCGCGCGTACTGCCATCGAACTCCATGCGAACGCAACTGACGCGGCCGTACAGCAGGGCGAACATCACACATGCGGCGATCACCCCCGCCACCACACCCGTGACGACGCCATAGAACGCAATTGCGCCCAGGATAAGCGGCACAAGCAGATACTCGTGCCAGTTGAGCTTGCTATACGCACCAACCAGCCACTGGATCAACAGACGCAATCCCAGGAAGAGTTGCAGCCCGACCAGCACCGGCACCGGGAATAGCGCCACGAGGCCAGGCGACACGGCCAGCACGACCAGGCACGCGAGGGACGCGAATACGGCCGCCAGACGACTGGTCGCACCCGCGCGCGCGTTGAGCATCGATCGGTTGAACGACTGGTAACCCACCATGCCGCCCAGCATCCCGCTCGCGATGTTGGCGATCCCGGCTGCCCGCATCTCGCGGTTCAGATCGATGTCTTCTCCCGTGGCCGCGCCGATCGCTGTCGAATTCATCAGGATCGTGATGGCCGCAATCGACGTGACAACGAATGTCTCCGGCAAGTGGGCGCCGATTGCCGACCAGTCGACGCCTCCGTGCGCCAGCGATGCTGGCAGATGCAGTTCGGGAATCCGCATGGGGTGCAACGCCACGCGCGGGAGCAATAGGCGCGACTCGCGGGCGTCGTCGATCGACAGGTCCGAGGCAAACAGCAGCAGGTAGAACAGCGCGATGCCGAGTGCAAGGGTGATCGGCAACGCCGCTGCATGTTTCCATGTGTGCGACAGGAGCGTGGCTAACGCACCCACCACGAAAGCGGGCGTCCATGCCAGCCAGTTCAGATGCGTCACCAGTGGCAATGTGTGCCAGCTCAACGGCTCGCCGGTCACGACTCGAAACGCGCCAGCCAGCAGCAGATAGCCCGTGCCGGCAAGGAAACCACCGACGACCGGGTAAGGCAGGAATTGCAGGGAACCACTGCGCCTGGACGAGCCGACCGCATACAGAATGACGCCCGTCACCACCGAACACAACGCGATAGCGAACAGTACCGTCAGCAGGATGGTCTGCGGTGTACCGCCGTCAGCCCGTACGCTGCTCGCGACGCCTGCCGCGACTCCGGCAAGAAACGCCGCCGCGTTGCCGTCAGGTCCGGCGATATTCACGCGCATCGAACTCATCAACGCGATCACGAGTGCCGTCACTACGCAACTGATGAACGCGGTGGGTACGCCAAGCCCGGCGTAACGCGCGAGATCCGCGCTGAAGATCAGTGTGCCGAGACTCATTGCGTAAGAGAGCATGACCAGCATCGACACCATGCCGGCCGTCAGATCTCCGGCCACCCCCCGGATGCGCGAACCGGAGTGGACCTCGGATGAGGAAGCTGTCGTAGCTGGCTTCACAGTGTTTCCCGTGAGGGCGGACACAATCGCGCCTGGACTGAGCGGTTCGCGTTTCGTGCTGCGGTTGCGCCGGGTTCGAACGTCACCTATCGTTTCGGATGACGAGCGACAGAACGTTGCTTGCCTCGTCGCCCGAGACCGTGCGCGAATCCTTATCAAGTATCCGTCGTGGCCTCGACCAGTGTCAAACGCACGGCCGCACGTCATCACGCGCGGCATCCATCTCCTTCACGCTGGACGTACACTGTATTTTCGTCAGGAATGCCTTGGATACGGAATCCGCTGCAACTGCGATCGTCCGGCTAAGGGCGGTGCATCGATTCTTATGACAGGCGGATGCAACGCAACCCGGCGGACATGCAGTTCGGCAGATTGCGTTGCGACGGAATGCGCACGTTCGAACACATCGGATCAGGCGGCGGCGATGGATATCGGTCAGTGGCTGCATGCAGTGGGGCTTGAACAATACGCACCGGCATTTGCCGCGAATGACATCGACCTCGCCATGCTGGAGCATCTCGACGACGCGGACCTCAAGGAGCTTGGCGTCGTCTCGCTCGGCCACCGCAAGCGTCTGCTGGCGGCGATTGCCGATCAGCGCGCCGCCACGCCTTGCGAACCGCCGCCCACTGTGAATGCGCCTGCGAGCGAGCGCCGGCAAGTCACGATTCTGTTCGCCGATCTGTGCGGTTTTACCGCGCTGTCGCAAACGCTCGATCCTGAAGAGTTGCGCGAGTTGACCGGCCGCTATACAGCGCTCGTCGACGGAATCGTCCTCGGCTACGGCGGGACGGTCGACAAGCACATCGGCGACGCCGTAATGGCCATCTTCGGCGCGCCACGCGCGCACGACACCGATCCGCTGCGCGCGGCGCGGGCGGCATTGGAGATTCATGAGGCACTTAACGAACTGGCCGGGCAAGCGTCGCCTCCGCTGCGAGCGCATGTGGGCATTGCCAGCGGAGAGGTGGTCGCGGGGCCGCTCGAGCGCGCAGATGTTCAGGACTACACGGTGCTCGGCGACTCCGTGAACCTCGCTGCCCGGCTGGTCGCTGCCGCCGGCCCTGGTGAGACGCTGCTCTCGGAGAGAGTCCATCGCGCACTCGGTGACTGCGTGATGAGCGATGCGGTCGGCGAAATGCGCTTCAAGGGAATTGACTCGCCGGTACGCGTGTGGCGTCTACGCGGTCTCGCGCTCGAAGCCGTTTCCGCCAGCCGCGGTGTTTTTGTCGGTCGCAGGGCCGAATTCGAGCAGTTCAAGGGCCTTGCCCGCGCCTGCCTCGAACAGCGGGCCGGTCACGTCGTCTACGTACGCGGTGAGGCTGGAATCGGCAAGACACGGCTCGTCGAAGAGATGCGCCGGTTCGTCGAAACGCTGGGCTTTGCGAGCCACCGCGGCCTCGTGCTGGATTTTGGCATGGGCAAAGGCCAAGCCCCGATCCGCACCATTGTCGGCAGCCTGTTGGGCCTGTCGTCTGAGGCCGGCCCGGATGAACGGCGCGCCGCCGCAGAACGGGTGGTCGCATGCGGGGCTGTCAGCGGCGATCAGCTCATGTTTCTTCATGACATCCTCGACCTCACGCAAACCGGGGAGTGGCGCACGCTTTACGACGCGATGGATAACACTGCGCGCACGCGCGGCAAGCGCGCCGTTGCAGCAGCGATCGCGGAGGATGTCTGCCGCCACAAGCCAACCATGATCGTCGTGGAAGACCTTCATTGGGCCGACCCACAGGTGCTCGGCTACCTGGCCGCCTTCGCCGTGGCCATCGCGAACGGTCCAGGCCTGCTTGTGATGACTTCGCGGGTGGACGGCGATCCGCTCGACGCGGGATGGCGAGCGAGTTGCCACGGCACTTCTTTCGCCACCATCGATCTTGGTCCGCTGCGCAGCGACGAGGCGCTGACGCTGGCCGGCACTTTTATCGATGCAACCCAGCGCGTCGCGCTCGCGTGCATCGAACGAGCCGGCGGCAACCCGCTGTTCCTCGAGCAACTCCTGCATAACGCCGAGGAAGGCAGCGCCGAGGCGGTCCCCGCAACCATCCAGAGCCTCGTGCTGGCTCGCATGGACAGGCTGTCTTCGCGAGACCGCGAGGCTTTCCAGGCTGCCGCGGTCATTGGACAGCGCTTTGGGCTCGCCTTGTTGCGGCGGCTGATCGATGCAGCAGACTACGTTTGTAACGGGCTCGTCGCCAACGCGCTTGTCTTACCCGATGGCGAAGACTTCCTGTTTGCCCACGCGCTCATCCAGGAGAGCACCTACTCGACGCTGCTACGAGCGCGCCGGCGCGAGTTGCACCGCCGGGCGGCCGACTGGTTCGCAGCGACCGACCCCGTACTGCGCGCCCAGCATCTCGATCGCGCCGAGGACGAGCGGGCACCGCAGGCCTACCTCGAAGCCGCAATCGCACAACGCGCGACCTACTTGACCGAAGCGGCATTCCGGCTAGTCGAGCGAGGTCTGCAAATCGCGCCAAAGGATACGGATCGCCACGCCCTGACCTGCTTCAAGGGCGAACTCCAGCGAGATCTCGGCGACATCACAGCGTCGATCGCGACGTACCGCGCGGCCGTGGCCGCCGCACCCGACGAAGGGGATCTCTGCCAGTCCCAGCTTGGGCTCGCCGAGGGTCTGCGAGTGAGCGAAGGCCTCGACGAAGCTCTCTCCCTGCTCGACGCGGCCCAGCAAGTGGCGCAACGGCTGAACAAGGTGCCTGAACTCGCGCGCCTGCATCATCTTCGCGGCAACATCTTCTTTCCGCTCGGCAGAATCGAAGATTGCCGCATCGAGCACGAGCGTGGCCTCGCCTATGCACAGCGCCTCGGCTTGCCGGAAGCAGAGGCGCGCGCGCTCGGCGGGCTCGCGGATGCTGCCTACGCGCAAGGACGTATGCGCACGGCCTTCGAGTACTTTAGCCGGTGCGTCGCATTGAGCCGCGAACATGGCTTCGGCCGCATCGAGGTTGCCAATCGTTCGATGACAGGCTTTAGCCGGATCTTCCTCAACGAGGCATTCGTGGCCCGCGAAGATGCAAGCGCCGCCGCACACGCGGCCGCGCTGGTCGGCCAGCCGCGCGCGCAAATGCTGTGCGAAACGCTGGGTGTTTTTGCATGCTACGAAATGGGCGACATGAATGCTGCGCTCGCCCATCTGGAGCGCGAGATGCAGATCATCCGTCAACTGGGAGCGCGTCGCTTCGAAGCGCAGAACATGGAAATGCGAGCGCGCGTGCTGCTAGATAGCGGGCATCGGCGAGAGGCCGCTCTGTTGCTACGTGAAGCACTAGCGATTTGCCGCGAAGTGGGAACTCAATTCAGCGCACCCAAGGCCGTGAGCGCACTGAGCCGCGCGGTCGAGGACGATGGCGAGCGCATGCGTCTGCTCGCTGAAGGCGCCGAGATGTTGCGGCGCGGCGCGGTTGGCCACAACCATTTGTGGTTCTACCGCGACGCCATTGAAACGATGTTGAACGTCGGCGAACCGGCAGCCGCATTGCGCTATGTCAGCGCCCTCGAAGACTACACGCGCGTCGAACCGTTGCCGTGGGCGGAGCTGTTCGCGGCCCGTGGCCGTAGTCTCGCTCATGTGAAGCAAGACCCTTCTAACGAAGAAGCAAGACGCGAACTCGAACGTGCACGCGGAGCCCTTGTGGAAGCGGGCTTCAACAGCTATCTGCCTGCGGTGGACGCTGCACTCCTCGTGTAGCTCGGGCGTTGCCCGAAGCATCCCATTGGTTCGGCTAGCGCAGTAGTATGTGGGCGAAACCGATTGATAGCGCCGGAAGGACGCCGACGAAGGACATGCCGCGCCAACGCAGCGGCCAGCGCCGACGCGCACTAAATCGAATTGGCGCGACGCTCAACCCGGTCTTTGCAGCACACGAAGTAGTATTCTCCAGTGCAGACGGTCACCCACCGATTGACTTGAGGAGCCAGGCCAATGGGAAGCATCAATGCAGTTGTGGCGGCGGCAGTCGCCTTCGTGGGCAGCCACTTTCTTCTGTCCCATCCGCTGCGCAGGGGTTTGGTCCGCGCAATGGGTGAAGCGGGGTTCCAGGGCGTCTATTCGCTGGTTGCGATCCTGACATTCGGCTGGCTGATTCTGGCTTACCGAAAGGCGCCACTCTCCGCGCCACTATGGCCGGTAGGCAACGGGCTCTGGGCGGTTGCGACTGTGCTCATGCTGATCGCGTCGATCCTCCTGATGGGCTCCCTGATCCGCAACCCGGCGCTGCCCACTGGCGGCCGGCCCGGCTCGTTCCCTGAAGCGGCGCGCGGCGTGTACGCGGTGACACGCCACCCGATGATGTGGTCGTTCGCGCTTTGGGGACTGTGCCATATCGCAGTGTTCCCCGTAACCCGGAACATCATCCTGGCCGCAGCGATGGTCGTCCTCGCGCTCGTCGGCGCAGCATTACAGGACCGGAAGAAGCAGCGGCTACAGCCCGATCTGTGGCCCGCATGGGAGGCGAAGACAAGCTACCTGCCGTTCGCGGCGATCGCCGCCGGCCGTGCACAGCTCGGCGGGTTCGGCTTGCACGCGCTTTTGGGCGGCCTTGTCGTTTGGCTCGCAGCGACCTGGGCTCATATTCCGCTCGCCGGTTGGCCAGCGGGCATTTGGCGCTGGCTGTAGCTGCTGTAGACAGTAAAGCCGCTTATGCGAGCGGGTCAACGGACAATTCACGCCCGATTTCGGACGCGGGCGGAGGTAATAGTCTGGTATTCCCCGTTTGGTCAAGACGGTGCTCGGCTAAGCTCCGATCCGGCGCATCTATCCCTTTAGGCCACCCGTCAGTTATGACAACATCCACGCCAAGGCTGGTCGATTCTGTAAAGATCACGTGGGGGTTTCGTTTCATCGAAGCGGGCGTCGCCTTGATGACGGGGCATGGCGTCGCAAATTCTCGCCAAACAAATCGCAGGATCATTTCAACTGGAGAAGATCCATGTCGAATCCATGGATGGGGCGCTGCCTTTGCGGCGCGGTGCAGCTTCACTCGGGCAACTCATCTGTCATTGCCGGGATTGTCAGCGCGCTTCCGGCTCGGCAGGTTTGCCTGTCATCGTAGTGAGAGGCACAGATTTCTCATTCAAAGGGGCAATCAGGACTTATACGACGATCGGCGGCAGCGGGATGCCAACAACGCGCAATTTCTGCCCACAAGAAATTCCCCAACATTTGAGAAGAGCGCCCTGACCGGCAAAATCAAAGATGTCGGCTTTCCGAAGGCGGATTGCTCCAATCATTCTGCAGTCCATTCTGATAGGTAACCGGCGCATTCAGCGCTTCGTCGACGTCAAGTTCTTCGAGACACATGATGTTCACATTGATATACGGGTACCCTGTTGCGTTTGGTGTATCCACGCGATCAAATACGTGGACACCGCACCGTTTGCAAAACGGGTGATGAGCTACCGGATTTTCACCCTGATATTCCGCAAGTGCGGTTTCACCGGAAAGGAGACGAAACTCTTCCCGACGAACCGTGACGTGCCAGAATCGCAGCCTGCTACAGAAACTGCAATTGCATTTCAACGTACCATTGTCGAAATCAATCCGAGCTTCAAACCTCACTAGTCGGCAATGGCAACTTCCGAGGTATGTACGCAGCATTGGGCTCTCCAATGTTTATGGATACACTCGGCGCGAGTTTTGAGGATCGCGGTTTACCTGTTTGCTTTATATCTTGTGATTGGCGTTAGCCAGAATAATCGCGCAGCCAATGAGCTTCGCACTTTACCTTAGTCTTGCCGTGTCTACACCTTGACGTCGACTATCTGTGCCTGACCGGGCTCCCCTCCCACGTTTCGACGCGACTGTCACAGTCGGAGCTGCAACGCCGCGGAGCGCGTACATGGATGCCGACCGGCAACGAGAAAACAGCAGGCTGGCGAGGCCTCATCGGCGAACGGTGCTTTCGCTGACGGGCGGTTAGTACTAGCCTAGAAGATGGGGTAAGGCGGCGGACTGGCTGGCGACAATTTCCGAAATCACAATCGCCGGTGATCTGCTCGTCTCTACCTGTGCGCTGTCGTAATGGAGCGAGGTCCGATATGCAATTGTCCGCCGTCACAATCGTCAAGCCCGAAGCAACTAACTTCATCCTCGGGCAAACCCATTTCATCAAATCCGTAGAGGATATTCACGAGGCAATGGTTGGCACCGTGCCCGGCATAAAGTTCGGCCTGGCGTTTTGCGAGGCTTCCGGCAAGCGCCTCGTACGCCAGTCCGGCACCGACGAGGGCCTGGTCGAGATGGCCTGCAAAAACGCCATGAGCGTCGCCGCGGGCCACAGCTTCTTTGTTTTTCTGGGGGACGGCTTTTACCCGGTCAATGTGCTGAACGCGATCAAGGCGGTGCCCGAGGTATGCCGGATCTTCTGTGCGACAGCGAATCCCGTCGAGGTGTTGATTGCAGAAACGAACCAGGGCCGCGGCATCGTCGGTGTGATCGACGGATTCTCGCCGCTCGGCGTAGAAGGCGCGGAAGACGTGCAATGGCGCAAGGATCTGTTGCGCACGATCGGTTACAAGCTTTAGCGGCCATCACGCGCAGGCCGTTCCGTGTGCCGCACGGGCTGTCGTACCAGGTCGGAGGCAGCGCTACATGGGCTTCGTATCACTGCGCGCGGCAATCAATGATCGTGCCCGATCACCAACGTGTCTTCCCAACGAACCATGGAAAATCGCCGCCTCGCCCCGGGAACCCTGTGGCCTGCCATGCTGCGCCAGGCCACGCACGCACTGCGCTGCGGCGCGCTGCAACCGATCGAGACCTTCCAGGCGGTGATCGAAAGCGGCGGCATCCGCTTTGTCGTGCGGCAGGTCTCCAGCCTGAGTCGCAAGGAGCAGCAGCGTCGGCAAACGCGAAGGCTTCATGGCGGAGAGCGCCCATCGGTGAATCCATTTCTTCCCTACGACCCGGATCTCTTTGTCGCGGACATCTCGGACACGCATCTGGCTTTGATCAACAAGTTCAACGTCATCGACAATCATCTGCTGATCGTCACCCGCGATTTCGAACCGCAGGAAACTCTCCTCGATCTGGCCGACTTCGAGTCGCTGATTACCTGTATGGCCGAGTTCGACGGCATCGGCTTCTACAATGCAGGCGCTGAAGCGGGCGCGAGTCAGGCGCACAAGCATCTGCAAATCGTACCGCTGCCGCTCGGCGACTCCGAACCAGCGGTCCCCATTGAGCCCATTCTTGTGTCCACGCTCATCGATGGTCTGGCGCAACGCACACCAAGCCTGCCATTCCGGCATGCGTTCGCGCGCCTCGAACCTGGCACTGTGACCTCCGCGGATGCGGCGCAGTCGCTCCTCGCCTGCTATCGTGCGCTGCTCGAAGCCGTCGGCGTCCGAGCGGTTGAGGTCAGCGGTGAACTTCGTCAATCGGCGCCCTACAACCTGCTCGTTACACGCCGATGGATGATGCTTGTGCCAAGGTCGGAAGAGCGTGTCGAGGGAGTATCAATAAACGCACTGGGATTCGCCGGATCGCTCTTCGTGCGCGACGCGGCGCAGATGCAGGTGATCGAGCGGCTCGGCCCGATGGCCGCGCTGAAACGAGTCGCGCTGCCTGCGATCGCCCTGCGATAGCGGGCCGATGCGGCCGCGCCAGCCGCGTCGACAGAACACTTGCCCGCCAGTCCGTCACAATGCTCGATGAGACCTGCGATACCCCGATGTTTTTAACGCTCCCGGCCACGCGTCGCCCGTCACAGCCGCTGTACGGTGAGACTTTCCATGACATAAGGCGCGTACCGGAAGTCACGGATCGCGACGATACGGCCGTCGACCCAGTCGAGCAGGATGACATACGCGACGCGGGCGGCGGCCACCACCGGATCGGTGACCAGCAGCACAGGGCGATGCTCCGCCCAACCCAACGCGAGCGAACAACCGGGCGCCTCTGCATAACGTGTGAAATAGATCGAGACGTCTTTGCGCCCCGTGAGTCGCGTTCGACTTACAAGGTCGAGGCGGACTTCCTCGGAAAGCAGATCGCGCAGCGCGTCGAAGTCACGGGCGTTGAAGCGCTCCGCGTAGGCGCGCAACCGCTCAAGATCGGCTTCGGCGAGGCGCGGCAGCGCTGCATCGGAAACGTCGACCAGCTCCCTGAGCCGGCCGCGCCCCCGGTGCAGCGCGGCCTTAACCGCGGGGACACTGACGCTGAGAATCGCCGCCGTTTCCGTTAGCGAATAGCCGAGCACATCCACGAGCACCACGCATGAGCGCTGGATGATGGACAAATGCAGGAACATGGCGAGGCTCGCAGCCGCCGCCACTCTCGCATCGGCCTGGGCGCCGTGGTCCGCCAGATTCGCCAGTGCTTCGTCGGACTCCACCAGACCTTGCCGCTTGCGGCGGCGCAGCGCGTCCAGCGCCGCGTTGTGAGCAATGCCCAGCAGCCAGCTTTCCGGCCGCATGATCTCGCCGGCAGCGGGAAATGCCGCGGCAGCATTGAACAGCGCTTCCTGGACGACATCTTCGCCGTCGAAAGCCGAGCCCATCATACGCGTGCAATACCGGTGCAGGCGCGGGCGCATCGCCGCCATCAATTGAGTCAGTCCATCCGAATCCAAAGCGCAAACCTCCGTTTGATCCAACACGCCAATATCGGATAGACGTTCCGGTCTCCGAAAAGGATGCGGTCCTGCAAAAATTCTTGTAACCGCGCATCCTTTTGGCTGTTGCTGTCGTCTCTACGTTTATCGGCGCAAACCGGCGCCGGAACCGTGAAAGGAAAATATCATGCAACGACTGACCTTGGTACGTTACGCCGTCAAGCCTGAACAGATCGCGGAAAACGAAGCGCTCTCGCGGGCCGTGTTCGATGAGCTTCGGGCTACGGCGCCCGAGCACGCGGCCTATGCGCTCTTCAGAAACGGCCGCGAGTTCATCCATGTCTTCATGAATCTCGCCGCTGACGATTCGGCGGTCGTCACCGATCTTCCTACCTTCAAGGCGTACCAGAAAGATTTCGCAGGACGCTGCGAAGCGCCGGCCGAAGTCTTGCGATTGGGCCTCGACATGCTGGACTCATACGGTTTGCCAAATGGCTCGGCAGCGCGCTGAATCAGGCGAATCTGCTTTGGGTCCTGCGGTGCTGGCCAAGGGTTTCACCAGCACCGCCGATGCGGACCAGAACTCGGCATTCACGGCCGCGGTCCTGGCATGGAACGGGCAACAATGAGTGGCTTCGAACGCGTTCTAATGCGGACGTTCGGTCGCCCCGAGGGCATTCTCGGCCGACTCGGCGGCATGGCTATGGCAAGCATGAACCGACCGTGCGCGGCCTGGACAATCGATCTTCTCAAGATGCGCACAGACGACCGAATACTTGAAATTGGATTCGGACCAGGCGTGGGTATCCAACTTCTCGCCGAGGTGGCGTCGGCCGGACATGTAGACGGCATCGATCCGTCACAGGAGATGGTCGAGCACGCCGTAGCCCGGAATGCCGCTGCGATCAAACGCGGTCAAGTCGATCTGCGAATCGGCTCAGCGGAGTGCTTGCCATTCGAAGACAATACTTTCGATAAGGCACTAGCGATCAACTCCATGCAAGTCTGGCCGGACCCCGGCGCCAGCCTGTCGGAGACCCGGCGTGTCATGAAGTCCGGCGGCACCCTTGCACTGGGTTTTACTATCCATTCGGGCCAAAAGAAGAGCGGATTGATAGAACGACTTGCGGCGGCTGGCTTCGTCGAAGCGAGATTCGAAGAGATGAATAAGGCTTTTTGCGTGCTCGCTGTCAAACCGTAACTGGGCGCATTAAGGCCAGTTGATCGTGACGCACCGTTAGACGACTCAAGAGTCGATGTCTGCTTTATGCATTCGACCCGAGCAATGCATGACTGACGGACTCAGGACGTGAAGCAGCCTGTCAACATTCACGTTAGCGGACGGTCATGACCGATTGGTGCGGGGAAGCCTCAATACCAGATTTTGAAACGCGTCGCCCGCTGAACCACGTGTACGAATTCGAAAGTCGACTACTTCATCCGAATCTAGTGAAACCTTCGGCGCTCCAGCGTTCGCTCCCTACGCCGTGATGAACGAAGAACAAACCATCGGGATCATACCGATCCTTGACGGCGAGCAGCCTGCTGTAATTCGAACCCCAGAAGGACCGCTGCCACTCTGCGTTAAAAAAATCGCTTTCGGCGACGTAAGAACCGGGGTGCGGAACCAGCTTGCGAACTTCATCCATTGCACGCCCAATAGCCCGCGCGTTCCTGCGCGCCAACCCGGTGTCCGGTTCGTGGCCCTGGATGCCCGGATAGGCTGGCGGACCTTCCGCCGCGGCGATAAGCAACGCGAAGGCGTCTAACGCGGCAGGATTCGTGGCGGTATTCCTTGCCGCAGCGATGGCTTCGTCCGGCGCACCCGCCAGGCCCTTATTGACGTGCAGCGTCACGCTCCAGTGGCGGGTCGCGGCAAGCAGTGTGTCGGCCAGCGCATGACGCCGGTCATCTTGCAGCAAGGCCACGGGAAGCCATGCGGACTCGTAGCCGTGCAACACTTGTCCCGCCTCTCCCCGGTTACCCGACCAGAAGACATTGTCCTCAGGGGCGCCTGGCCTGTCGTCGGTACTGATGAAACCGAGGAGTTTCTTGAACATCGTCGGAGCCCAGAAACCGCGGGCTGAGGTTGCCACGATCTTGAGCGGGGAGAACTCGACCTCCAAATCATCCGGTTCGCGAGCGACCGTCTCCATGAACGGCCGCCAGACTGCTTGCGCTTCGCTGCGGCTGAGCCCCTGGAACACCATCGCGATCTTGAGGACGTTGTCGCGGCGCAGGGTGATCTGTTCGCCCCAGTGCGGATTCAGCAGATTCTGTTTATAGAAGTCCACCATCAAGCCGATCAACCGGCGAAACGCGGGCGCCGATGCGGCCTTGACCGTCATGTTCACCGCGCCGAAGGTCTCGGGCAATTCGTGGACCCGCAGCGTAAGTCGTGTGACCACGCCCAGGCTGCCGCCGCCACCGCCTTTCAGCCCCCAGAACAGATCAGGATTCGTGCATGCATTAGCGATCCGGACGGCACCGTCCGCCGTAACAACTTCGGCTTCAAGCAGGCTTCCCGCCGCCAGTCCATATGCCTTGGAGAAGCTGCCGAACCCGCCGCTCTGGATCGGGCCGGCCACGCCGACCGTCATGCAGCCGCCGCCTTGCACATAACCACCTGCATGCGTAGTGACCGCGTCATAGACATGTGCCCAGAGCGCACCGGCGCCGACCGTGACTGCCCGCACCGGCGAGGTGTGCCCCTCGCATCCCTCACCAATGAACGCATCCTGCAAGGTGATGTCGTTAATTTTTCGCGTCCAGATGAGTAGAGAGTCCGGCGCATTCGACGTGCCTTGATAGCTGTGGCCCCCGCCCTTCACCACCAGACGCATATTGTGCCGGCGTGCGAAGTCCACTGCGGCGACCACGTCGTTCGTATTGCGGGCGGCCACCGCATACACACTGGGCATTGATGTCCACGCATCTACCCAGCCGAGGGACTGCGTCAGGCCCACCTCGTCGCCGAGAAAATAAGGATTATTGAGTTCCTTGAATAGCTGCCTGCAGTCGTCACTGTCGGGTGAGTTCAGGCACGTCGCCAAGGGCGCTCTCACCTTGACCAATGCATCGCCGACTTGCTGGCTGAGTTCGTTCCACTGAGTCTCGGACGGCCAGCCCGGCTTGCCAGGACGCACGCGATCAAGCGTTCCGGATGCCGGCGCTTGCGCCGAGGCGAGCATCTGTTTCCGAGCGCCATGCGAAAATGTGATTCCGACCGCAAATTGCAAAATACGTCGTCTTTTCGAGGACGTGGTTTTGTTTGAAGATTTCATCGGTATGCGTGAAATCGCGATATGGTCGCAACTCGGATCACTGAAAAACCCGCGGAACTCTTCTAATAATGGAGTGACCGGAAGACCTGCCTGGAAGCGTTCGAAGTCTGCCAGACGGGCTGATTCAAATCATTAGCCCCTGGCCCACTGCCGGGCAGATTATCAACGACTAAGCGTTCGAGGTCGAGTGACCGAGCGTGCCCGACTTGAAAACGCCACGCGCCCGGGCTTTTCCATCAGTCGCGGGCGGATGCGCTTCCGTCAGCGGCCTTTCGCGATTTGCCAAGCGCAGACGCCCGCGCGCACCGTTCCTTGCGGGCGTTGTATAAAACCTTCCCCAACCGTTCTCCGGGCCGTTCGACGTAACGGCGCGAGAGCGTAGCGGTGACGATCGTTGTGCAAAGGACGATGACTGCGAGCACGAGCACGGATGCCAACGGGTGCACGCGTACTCGTACCGTTCCGAGCATCCCGATGACTAGCGGCGTGAGCGCAAAAAGAATTGGGAAATGCAGAACGTAGACGCTGTAGGAGATGTCGCCGATGAATGCGAACGGCCTGTTTTCGAGTGCCGGCATCGACGCCTGGCTGTGGTACAGGCAATAGACTACGACGAACGAGATCAGCATTTCGACGTTCTCTTCGGCTTTCATGTGCATGCCGAGCTTGTCCGTCGTCATGTGCGTGAACAGCAACGCAATCAACGCGATGGCTGCCGTCGTGCGGTATGGGACGTTGCGCGCGGACGGCAAGAAGGGAATGGCGGCGCCGAGTCCGAAGGCGAATGCATAATGCACCGAGAACACCCGCGGGATCGGCAGCAGGGCCAGCAGCAACAGACCGGCGAGCAGCGCCAGCCGCTTGTGTGGATCGCGGACGAGCAGATAGATGACCGGGAAAGCCAGCGAGTAGAGCAGCTCGATACGCAACGTCCAGAGCGGCCCGTTCAAATGCACATAGAATCCCAGCATGGACAGCGCGACGAGCTTTGGCGTGGGCGCCGAAGGATAGGCCTGCCATGCTGCCCAGGGACTATAAAGCCCGGAGTTGAATCCCTGCGGCGAGCGAATGATATGCCATAGGCATATCGTCATTACGATGGAAACCCATAAGGCGGGATAGATTCTGAACACACGTCGCACATAAAATCTTGTGATCCAGGGCGCGTGTTGCGTGCCCGAGTGGCTTCCCAACGACACCGCAAGCACACAGGCGCTCAACACGAAAAAGATCTGGACGGCAGCGGATCCATTGAGCAGGCTCCCAACGAACCGGCTTGAAGAAACCAGCGAAGGGTTGCCGGCAAGGAGGCGCGGCAAGTCGAGAATGCTCCAGACGTGCGCCATGACCACGATCACGGATGCGAAGCCGCGCAATGAAGTGAATGCTTCGATGTTTCTGCGGCCGTTTCCGGCGCGGACTGGCACGTTGGCTTGAATCATGGCGAGGACGCAGTCTACCCGTAGGACGCATCGGTTCGATGAGTCTCGCGGCACCGCGACTGAAGAATTCGATGTAGCTTAACCAAGTATCAGGCGACACTTTCTACGGGGAAATGGGTCCGTCACAAAGACCCTATGAATTGGCGCGATCAGCAGCACGGTGCAGCTCAGGCGTGGGCGATTGTGTCCGTTTTCAGACAAGACCTGGCATAGCGGTCTTTTGCGGCCTATTTGCATCACTGTCGTCGTATGCCGCCCGGATAGTGAGCGGCAAGCACATGGAATTGCCCTTGAATTCTGTGCCAGGTGACATATGCTGGCGTGATATATGCCTGTCTGCTTTGTGTAGCAAATTCGATTTAGAGAGGCCGCCAACAGGCGCGACACGGCCCCACAAATACCGAAAAGCGCGGATGCAGCGCATCCTGTCACAGTTCGAACCCATTGGGATGGGGCTGCATGTTCAGGAGACGTCGCTATGGGCCAGCGTTCCACTTCAAGTGCTGCACAGCAGGATACCCTCGACTCCAACGAACTTCGACTGATCGATGCCTGGTGGCGCGCATGCAACTACCTCTCGGTCGGCATGATCTATCTGATCGACAATCCCTTGTTGAAGGAGCCGCTGAAGGTCGATCACGTGAAGCAGCGTTTGCTTGGGCATTGGGGTGCAAGCCCAGCGCTTTCGTTTGTCTGGGCGCATCTGAACCGTGTCATCAAGCGCGACGACCTCGACGTGATCTTCATGGCCGGCCCAGGCCATGGTGCTCCTGGCGTGCTCGGTCCCGCCTATCTGGAAGGCACCTATTCGGAGGTGTATCCGGATAAGAGCGAAGACGCTGAGGGCATGCAGAAATTCTTCAAGCAATTCTCGTTTCCCGGTCATATCGGTTCGCATGTCACACCGGAGACGCCCGGCTCGATTCATGAAGGCGGCGAACTGGGTTACAGCCTGTCCCACGCATATGGCGCCGCGCTCGACAATCCGGACCTCATCGTCGCCTGCGTGGTCGGCGACGGCGAGGCGGAAACGGGACCGCTCGCCACGGCCTGGCATTCGAACAAATTCGTCAATCCTGCTCGCGACGGCACCGTGCTGCCGATTCTCAACCTGAACGGCTACAAGATCGCCAACCCGACCATCCTCGCGCGCATCAGCCACCGGGAACTGGAGGCGTTGTTCGAAGGCTATGGCTATAAGCCATTCTTTGTCGAGGGATCGGACCATGCTGAGATGCATGAAAAGATGGCCGCCACGCTCGACACCATCATTGCGGAGATTCGCGCGATTCACGAGAAAGCGCGCGCGGGCGGCGAGCCCGAGCGGCCGCGCTGGCCGATGATCGTGCTGAGAACGCCCAAAGGCTGGTCTGGACCCAAGGAGGTCAAAGGCCACAAAGCCGAGGGCTCGTGGCGTTCACATCAGGTGCCGTTCGGCGATGTACGCGACAACCCCGATAGCCTCGCGCTGCTGGAAAGCTGGTTGCACAGCTACAAGCCCGACGAGCTTTTCGATGCCGACGGGCGGCTGATGCCGGAACTGCGGGCGCTCGCGCCAACCGGGTCAAGACGCATCAGCGCGAATCCGCACGCGAATGGCGGAGTGTTACGCAGAGAGTTGAAGCTGCCGGATTTCCGCTCCTATGCGGTCGAGGTCTCTCACGCGGGCCAGGTGCTTCAGGAGAATACGCGGCCACTAGGCGAATTTCTACGCGACACCATGCGCGCCAACATGAGCACTTTCCGCGTGTTCGGCCCGGACGAAACGGCTTCCAATCGTCTGCAAGCGATCTACGAGGTCAGCAAAAAAGTCTGGATGGGCGATCTGCTACCCGAGGACGAGGACGGCGGAGAACTGTCGCGCGACGGCCGGGTGATGGAAATGCTCTCGGAGCATACGCTGGTGGGATGGCTCGAGGGCTATCTCCTTTCGGGGCGGCATGGCTTCTTCCACACCTACGAGGCATTTGCGCATGTGGTGGATTCGATGTTCAACCAGCATGCGAAATGGCTGGACATCTGCAAGAACCATGTGCCGTGGCGCGCGTCGGTGTCGTCGCAAAACATCCTGTTGTCGTCGACCGTGTGGCGGCAGGATCACAACGGCTTCTCGCATCAGGACCCGGGCTTCATCGACCTCGTCACCAACAAGAGCCCGTCTGTCACGCGCGTCTACCTTCCGCCGGACGCGAATACGCTGCTCGTGGTGGCCGACGAATGTCTTCGTTCGACCGACTGCATCAACATCATCGTGGCGGACAAGCAGAAGCATCTGCAGTTCACCACCATCGACGAAGCGGTCGTGCACTGCGCGAAGGGACTGGGCGTGTGGCGGCGCGCGAGCAACGACGAGGGCGAGGAGCCGGACGTGGTGATGGCATCGTGTGGCGACGTCGCCACTCAGGAAGCGCTGGCGGCGACGGCAATTTTGCGCGAGCGGCTGCCGGAACTCAAACTGCGCTTCGTGAACGTGGTGGACCTCTTCAGGATGCAACCCGCGAGCGAGCATCCGCACGGCTCGACCGAACGCGAGTTCGACAGCCTGTTCACGGTGGACAAGCCGGTGATCTTCAACTTCCACGGCTATCCGTGGTTGATCCACAAACTGGCCTATCGTTTCCGCAACCACGAACATCTGCACGTGCGCGGTTACAAGGAGAAGGGCAACATCAACACGCCGCTCGAACTGGCGATCCTCAATCAGGTCGATCGCTTCAATCTGGTCATCGATGTCCTCGACCGCGTGCCGCGATTACAGGGCAGAACGGCGTATCTCAGGGAAGACATGAAAAACGCGATCATCAGCAACCTGAACTACGCGCACACACAAGGCATCGACCGCGCCGAGATCACCGACTGGGTGTGGCCGGACTGAGTACCCCAAGGGAAAAACCATGGCCGCAGATCTGCCCGCCAAAGCATCCGGCAGCGCCGAACCCGCGCGAAGCGGACTGGATGCCGACGCGCTGCAGCGCGACGTCGTCGACAATCTCATTTGCCGGCAGGCCCGCTTTCCGGCCATCGCCACCCCGCACGACTGGTACATGGCACTCGCTTACAGCGTGCGCGACCGCATGCTGGCCCGCTGGGTGGCGACCATGCAGACCTATGCCGCACGCGACGTGCGAGTTGCCTGCTATCTCTCCGCTGAGTTTCTGATCGGGCCGCAGCTTGGCAACAACATCGTCAATCTCGGCATTGAGGCCAATACGCGCGCAGCCCTGCTGGCGCTCGGCCAGGACCTCGACGTGCTGCTCGCGCTGGAAGAAGAACCAGGGCTCGGCAACGGCGGGCTTGGGCGGCTCGCTGCCTGCTATCTGGATTCGCTCGCCACACTTGAAACTCCGGCAATCGGCTACGGCATCCGCTATGAGTTCGGCATCTTCGATCAGCAGATCCGTGACGGCTGGCAGGAGGAAGTCACCGACAAGTGGCTGCAAAAGGGCAATCCCTGGGAGATCGTCCACCCGGACGTAACGTGCTATGTGTCCTTCGGCGGCCGCACGGAGAACGAGACCGACGCGCAGGGCCGTCTTCGCGTGCGCTGGATACCGGCGAACAAGGTCAAGGGCGTTGCCTGCGACATCCCGATCCTCGGCTTTCGCGTCAACACTTGCAACATGCTGAGGCTATGGAAGAGCGAGGCTGTAGAGTCGTTCGACTTGCAAGACTTCAACGCCGGCGATTACTACCAGGCCGTGCAGGAAAAAGTGATCTCCGAGACGCTGTCGAAGGTGCTTTACCCGAACGATGAGCCCGAAGCAGGTAAGCGCCTGCGTCTTGCGCAGCAGTACTTCTTCGTTTCATGCTCGCTTCAGGACATGCTTCGACTGCTCGATCTGAAGGGCGAACCGACGTCGCGGTTCGCCGACATGTTCGCGGTGCAGTTGAACGATACCCATCCGGCGATCGCAGTTGCCGAGCTGATGCGGCTACTGATCGACGAGAGGCAACTGGGGTGGGACGAGGCATGGGACATCACCCGGCGCTCACTGGCCTATACGAACCATACGCTTTTGCCCGAAGCGCTGGAGACCTGGGGGCTGCCGCTTTTCCGGAGCCTGCTGCCACGCCCGCTCGAGATCATCTATGAAATCAACCGCCGGTTTCTCGACGAACTCCGGCAGCGCTACGCCGGTGACGAGGCGCGCGTGGCCCGGATGTCGCTGATCGACGAACGCGGCGAGAAGCTGCTGCGCATGGCTAACCTGGCGACCGTCGGCAGCCATGCGGTGAATGGCGTAGCCGCGCTGCACTCCACACTCCTCAGGCAGACGGTGCTGCGGGATTTCGCCGAACTGTGGCCTGAGCGGTTCCACAACGTCACGAACGGCGTCACCCCACGCCGCTTCATGTTGCTCTGCAACCCCAAGCTCGCGCGGCTGCTCGACGAAACCGTTGGAGAAGGTTGGATCACCGACCTCACCCGGCTACGGGGACTCGCAGCCCATGCCGACGACGCGGCCTTCCAGGAGCGGTGGTGTCGCGTCAAACTATCAAATAAGGAAGTACTGGCAGCGCGGATCCGCAGCGCGACAGGTATTGTCGTCGACCCCGGTATGTTGTTCGACATCCAGGTCAAGCGCATTCACGAATACAAGCGCCAGCATCTGAATGCACTCTTCATCGTCAGTCTCTATCAACGCCTGCGGCGCGATCCGCAACTGGTGTGCGCGCCCCGCTGCTTTGTGTTCGGCGGAAAGGCGGCGCCGGGCTATGCGATGGCTAAACTGATCATCCGCCTGATCAATGGTGTGGCCGAAGTGGTGAACAACGACCCGGCAGTGAACGATCGACTGAAGGTCGTGTTCTTTCCTGACTTCAACGTCAAGAACGCGCACTTCATCTATCCGGCGGCGGACCTCTCCGAGCAGATCTCAACGGCCGGCAAGGAGGCATCGGGCACCGGCAACATGAAGTTCATGATGAACGGCGCGCTGACAATCGGCACACTGGATGGCGCCAACGTCGAGATCCGCGAAGAAGTCGGCGACGAGAATTTCTTTCTCTTCGGTCTGACGGCGGAGCAGGTCGAGCGCGTGAGGCGCGAGGGCTACCGGCCGGAAGACTACGTGAACGGGAACCCGGAACTGCGTGAAGCCTTGGCGCTGATTGCCGAGGGGCACTTCTCGCGCGGCGACCGCGACATGTTCCGTCCGTTGGTGGAGAATCTGCTCCGCGTCGACCCATTCCTCGTGCTAGCCGACTATGCCGACTACGTGGCATGCCAGGAGCGCGTGAGCGCCGCCTGGCAAGACCCGCAACGCTGGGCTCGCATGTCCGTCCTCAACACCGCCTACGCGGGCAAGTTCTCGTCCGACCGTGCGATCGGCGAGTACTGCGAGCAGATCTGGAAAATCCGCCCTGTGAAGATCGCGCTGGACCGGCTTTGACGCACCCGCACCCGAGCCTGCCCGCAGGCCCGTTCCATCTGCCGCGCGCCGCGTTCAGTTCGCGCTGATTTCGTTCGAAAGCGCGCTGCCCGTCTCGAACTCCGTGACGCTTTGCAGAGTCGTCGCGCAGATCGTCGTTACCGCCTCGCGCGTGAGAAAAGCCTGGTGGCCCGTCACGATCACATTCGGGAACGTGATGAGACGCTGGAGTGTGTCGTCGGAGATGATGGTGCCGGACAGGTCGCGGAAGAACAGGTTCGCCTCCTGCTCGTACACATCGATTGCAAGCCCGCCCAACTGCCCGCTCCTCAGCGCGGCGATGACCGCCTCGGTGTCGATGAGCCCGCCTCGGCTCGTGTTGACCAGGAGCGCGCCGGGCTTCGCGCGCGATAGCGTGTCGGCGTCGATGATGTGATAGGTGTCGGGCGTGAGCGGGCAATGCAGCGAGATGATGTCCGCGCTCTCGCCGATTTCCCCCGGCAGCGCGTAACGCGCGCCCAGCGCCTCGAATTCCGGCGACGGAAACCTGTCATAGCCGATCACGTTGCAGCCGAATCCCACCATGATTTTGCTGAAGACGCGCCCGATCTTCCCCGTGCCGATCACAGCAACCGTTTTGCCGCACAGGTCGAAGCCCATCAGACTGTCGAGGGAAAAATTGAAGTCACGCGTGCGATTGTAGGCACGGTGAATCCTGCGGTTGATCGCCATCACCAAGGCGACGGCATGCTCGGCCACCGAGTTCGGCGAGTAGTCCACCACCCGCACCACCTTGATCCCGAGATCCTGCGCGGCTTTCAGATCGACGTTGTTGAAGCCGGTGCAGCGCAGCGCGACCAGCTTCGTGCCGCCCCGCTCGAGCGCCTGCAGCACGGTGGCATCCGCCCGGTCATTGACGAAGATGCACACGGCGCCGTGCCCCGCCGCGAGGCCGACCGTCTCGACGGCGAGGGAAACGTCGAAGTACTGCAGGCGATGGCGGTGCGCCGCGTTCGCGGCATTCAGATACTCGCGGTCGTAGGGCTTCGCGCTGAAGACGGCTATGTCCATCGTGTGCCTCCGTGGCTGGTCGAGGTTCATCTCAGCGCGATCCCGGCGGTCTCGATGAGCCTGGGCGACGGCCGCACGATATTGGGCTTGATCAGTGCGCTAAGGACATACAGAAAGACGATCGACCCCGCGACGCCGAACGGATACGCGGCGCTGTAGCGCACGGTGGGGCCGTCGCTCTTCATCGCAGCCGTCGCCGCTTGCCGCTTCACGCCGAAGAGCGATACCCACGCGGCCGTCAAAAACGACGTAAAAATCAGCTGGGTTTCGAACAAGGTCCTGACTGCATCCATGGCAGTTCCTTTCGAGGCGCAAGGACGCAACGGCGAATAGAATCGTCGCTCCCGGAACGCCGCCGACGCGCTCGACATCCGCCCGGTCATACTGCCAGGGATTAAAGCTTCTCGACCGTCTGAAGGCGAACTTTCAATGTAGTTTCAAACAGATCGAAAGACAATGCGACCATGGTCCGATGCCGTGACAGTGGTCGCCAATGAAGCCGGTCCGGCTCAGCACGTAAGCTCGCCACTCCGATCGATTCGCAAACGGACCTCAAGAGAACACGAGCGCATTAATTCGGTCAGCGAATCACCAACTCGTTGCCTATGATTTAGCTAGGCTGGCCTCAGTCCTCCGCAGCGCAACTCCCCGGCAAGCCTAGGGTTTTACCCTATTCCGATAGATCCCCTGAGCTTATGGCCATCCACGACAGCGAAGACCGGGCTCGCGGCGCTCAACTCGAAGTGTTTCAACCGGGCGTCAAACAAAAGGAGTCGCGCAGATGAAAGCCCCTCAGCGTCCAATACGCATCGAGTTGACGGCGCCGCTCTCGGGCGTGATGGTGCCGCTTGCAACCGTGCCTGATCCCGTCTTCGCGCAGAAAATGGTCGGCGACGGCATTTCGATCGACCCGATCTCGGACGAGCTGCTCGCCCCGCTCCCCGGCAAGGTCACACAACTGCACCGCGCGAACCACGCCGCAACGATTACGGGCGAAAGCGGGCTCCAGGTGTTGCTGCACATCGGGCTCGATACGGTGATGCTGCGCGGCGAGGGCTTCACCCCACTGGTTAAGGAAGGCGACATGGTCGCAACAGGCCAGCCGCTGATCCGTTTCGATCCGCTCGTCGTCGGTGCGAAGGCGGCGAGCCTGCTCACGCAGATGGTGATCGCCAACGGCGATCTCGTCACGCGCTACGTGCCCGCGACGGGACTCGTCACCGCGGGCAAGGACACGGCGCTGTCTCTGGAACTCGTCGGCAGCGAGCCCGCGGAAGAGACGGGCAGCACGGCGGGCGCGATCGTCTCCGACGAAGTCACGCTGCCGAACCCCGCGGGCCTGCACGCGCGGCCCGCCGCGGTCGTCGCCGTTGAAGCGAAAAAGTATAAGTCCGACATCCGCCTGCTGCGCGGCGGCGACAGTGCGAACGCCAAGTCGGTCGTGTCGCTCATGGGGCTTGCGACGAAGTTCGGCGACAAGGTCCGCGTCCAGGCGGCCGGTCCCGACGCGGGCGAAGCCGCCGCCGCGATCGCGCGTTTGCTGGCAGCAGGTTCGGGCGAAAAACCCGGCGACGCACCCGCTGCCGCACCGGCTGCGGCCTCACCTGCCCCCGTCGCCGCCAGCCGCACGGCCACCGCGGACGCCAACGAACTGACCGGCGTATCGGCCTCGCCCGGGCTCGCGGTCGGCAAGATCGTGCAGTTCCGCCAGGAAGTCATCGACGTTGCGGAAGCGGGCGAATCGCCGCAGCGCGAACGTGCGCGGCTCGAATCGGCCCGGCACGAAGCGCGTCAGCAAATCGAGGCGGTCAAAGCCAAACTCACCGATCCCTCGAAGGCGCAAATCCTCGACGCGCACCTCGAACTGCTCGAAGACCCCGACCTTAGCGACCTCGCAATCAGCGAGATCAGCGAAGGCAAGAGCGCGGGCTTCGCATGGCGCGCTGCTTTCGAGAATCAGGCGCGCGCGCTCGATGCGCTCGACAATCCGCTCCTGCGCGAACGCGCCGGCGACATCCGTGATGTCGGTCGCCGCATGCTGGCACTGCTTGCTGGCGTGAAGCAGGCGCAGATCGAAGTGCCTGCCGATTCGATCCTGATCGCCGAGGAGCTTTCGCCGTCCGACACCGCCTCGCTCGATCGCAGCAAGGTGGTCGGTTTCTGCACGACGACCGGCGGCGCCACGAGCCACGTCGCGATCCTCGCGCGCTCGCTGGGTATCCCGGCGATTTGCGGCATCGACGAGGAGGCGCTTCAGCTTGCCAATGACACGCTCGTCGTGCTCGACGGCACGCATGGCAGCTTGCGTCGCAATCCCAGCGCCGGGGAGCTCGAGCAGGCGCGCGAACGCATCGGTCGGCAGACGGCCAAACGTGAAGAAGAGAAGCTCGCCGCGAGCAAGCTTGCCATGACGGCCGACGGTCATCGCGTCGAGGTGGTCGCGAACATCCGCAATGCACAGGAAGCGCGCGATGCAGTGTTGGCCGGCGCCGAAGGGGTGGGCCTGCTGCGCTCCGAGTTCCTGTTCGACAACCGCGACACCGCGCCGTCCGAGGACGAGCAGGCCGCGCAATACTGCGCGGTGGCCGAAGCGCTCGGCCGCGAACGTCCACTCGTGGTCCGCACGCTCGACGTCGGCGGCGACAAGCCGCTTTCCTACCTGCCGCTGCCCGAGGAAGACAACCCGTTCCTCGGCCTGCGCGGCATACGCGTGAGTCTCGACCGCCCGGACATCTTCCGCACGCAACTGCGGGCGATCTTGCGCGCCGCGTCCATCGGCAATCTGCATGTGATGTTTCCGATGGTCGCCGCGATCGAGGAAGTGCGCGCGGCCAGGAAGATCCTGCTGGAAGAGGCCGGCGATCGCGCGAGCAGTGTCAAGATCGGCGTGATGATCGAAGTGCCGTCCGCCGCGCTGATCGCCGAGCCACTCGCACGCGAAGTCGATTTCTTTTCGATCGGCACCAACGATCTGACGCAATACACGCTCGCGATGGACCGCGGGCATCCGAAGCTCGCGAGGCAAGCCGACGCGCTGCACCCGGCGGTGCTGCGCCTGATCGGCATGACGGTCGATGGCGCGCACAAGCATGGCAAATGGGTCGGAGTCTGCGGCGGCATCGCGTCGGATGCGATGGCGGTGCCCGTGCTCGTCGGCCTCGGCATCGACGAACTGTCGGTCAGCATTCCCGCCGTCGGGTCCATCAAGGCCCAGCTCGCGAGGATCACGATGGACGAAGCGCGCAAGCTCGCCGCCAGCGTGCTGCAACTCGGCACCGCTGCCGAAGTCCGCGCCCTCCTCACCCCCTACGCCGAATAAGCTGGCCCAGCGGGAGATCAACCATGTTCAAGAACGCGTTCGGAGTCGTGCAGAAGGTCGGCAAATCGCTGATGCTGCCCGTTGCCGTGCTGCCCGTGGCCGGACTGTTGCTCGGCCTGGGCGCGACCGACTTCCACGGTTACGTGCCGCTCATCGTGCTCGCGCTCATGAAGAACGCGGGCGACGTGATCTTCGGCAACCTGCCGCTGATCTTCGCGATCGGCGTTGCGCTGGGTTTCACCGAGAACGATGGCGTTTCAGGCGTCGCCGCGACGATCGGCTACCTGGTCATGACAGCGACCCTGGGCGTGATCGCCAAGGCGGAAGGCGTCGAGCCCGACACGATCATGGGCATTCCGTCGATCCAGACCGGCGTGTTCGGCGGCATCCTGGCGGGCGGCCTGGCGGCATGGATGTTCAACCGCTACTACAGGATCGCGCTGCCGGCCTATCTCGGCTTCTTCGCGGGCAAGCGCTTCGTGCCGATCGTGACGGCGATCGGTGCAATCGTGCTCGGCGGGATCCTGTCCGTCGTGTGGCCGCCGATCGGCAGCGCGATCAAGGCATTTTCGCAGTGGGCGGCGGTTTCGGATCCGCGCACCGCGGCGACGGTCTACGGCTTCGTCGAGCGTCTGCTGATTCCGTTCGGCCTGCATCACATCTGGAACGTGCCGTTCTTCTTCGAGGCGGGCAGCTTCATGGACCCGACGACCGGCAAGGTGGTTCACGGCGACATCGGCCGCTTCTTCGCGGGCGATCGCACCGCCGGCATCCTGGCGGGCGCGTTCCTGTTCAAGATGTTCGGCCTGCCGGCCGCAGCGATCGCAATCTGGCACTGCGCCAAGCCGGAGAATAAGGTCGTCGTCGGCGGCATCATGGTCTCGGCCGCGCTGACCTCGTTCCTCACCGGCATCACCGAGCCGATCGAGTTCGCTTTCCTTTTCGTTGCTCCGGTCCTTTACTTCATCCACGCGTGCCTCGCGGCGACAGCGCAGTTCGTGGCCAACACCCTGGGCATGCGCATGGGGTTCACTTTCTCGCAGGGCGGCATCGACTTCCTGATGTTCAACCTGATCGGCAACAAGGCGACTCACGCCTGGTACGTGTTCATCCTCGGTCCGATCTACGCCGTCATCTATTACTGCGTGTTCCGCTTCGTGATTACCCGCTTCAACCTCAAGACGCCGGGCCGCGAGGACGACACAGTCGAAGCAACCGCAGTCGGCACGAGCGGGGTTGGAGGACGTTCGCGCGATCTCGTGCTCGCCTTCGGCGGCCGTTCCAACATCAAGAGCCTGGACGCCTGCATCACGCGTCTGCGCATCACGGTGGACAATCCGGCGCTCGTCGACGACGGCAGGCTCAAGGCGCTCGGTGCAGCGGGCGTGGTGCGCGTCGGCAACGGCGTGCAGGCGATCTTCGGGCCGCTGTCGGAGAACATGAAGACCGACATGCAGGAATACCTGAAGACGGCAGGCAGCGACGCTGAACTCGCGCCGGCCGGTACGCCTGCTGCTGAAGCCGCGGCTCCGGTTGCAGCGGCCGCGGTTTCAGCGGCCAGTTCGACACAGCAAACGGCGCGTGCGGAAAAGATCCGCGCAGCGCTCGGTGGCGCCGCCAACATCCAGAAGCTCGAAGCGCTTGCCGCCACGCGCCTGCGCGTCGTGCTGTCCGATGCGTCCCGCCTCGACACCGCAGCGCTGAAGGCGGCCGGCGTCCCCGCGACGCAATCCTTCAGCAGCGGCGAGTTGGATCTGATCGTCGGTCTCGATGCGGAAAATCTGGCTGGCGCGATGCGATAAGCGCGGGCAATGACGCCCGTGCCGACGGGGCGATTCTGGCGGAATCAGCAGACGCCTGACACTGCTGTCAGGATGCCACCACCTCGCCTGGACTGAGACCTTCATCGAGTTGGCCACGCAGTTTCCGATCGCATCGAGTTATACCACCCCGAGATCGACGCGTAGGAAGGCAACAAGCTCTCAGCCCGTGCCGCGATTGCGCCTGGTCGAATGGAGGCAGCCCGACTTACGTAGTCGCGCGCCTCTCCGCGATTGCTGACATCGACAAGCCCCTCTGGTCTCGTACAGCTGTCGCAAATCACCGTGAGTCGCGTAGAAATGCCGATAGACCCGGATAAGGCCAGCCTGGTGCTCAAGGCATTGGTTCCCGGCTGCCGCCCCAAGGACTGACAGCCGCGCTCGACGTGCTCCAGGCGAAAATGCGGCCGGCCGGCGGATCGCGGGATACAAGGCTCAAACCTGACAGGCCGGCGCCGCCGAAATCGGTGTGAGTGGCAACACGCAGACTGGCGAATCGACCGTGACCAGCAAGGGAAGCGTGGTCAATCCCGGCACTGGCGATGCATTCGCCTTGAACAATGGCGACGTCTACGCCGGGCACGGCAGCAACGGCAACATCACCCCTCTTCGAGAACGACGACACTGCGTGGTTGCACGGTACATGCGCCGCTTTCGACGTTCGCGTCGTCGGCGCGCGAAACGATATCGCGCGGCGGTGCGGCCGCGGTATCGACAATGCGCCGCCACTGCCGCTTTTCTTCGAGAACAGGAAGCGCGACCACACGCGCGGCATCGCCCATGTTGAACGCAACATTCAGCATCGGCTCGCCGGGCGACCTCCCGGCGAGCGTGAAAGCGAGGAGACGGCCCTCGGCATCGCCAAATTCAGGAGCGTTCAGGCACTCGCCATGCCAAGCGACATCCGGATGCGTTTGCCCGTTCGACGGACGCCCGGTCAAGAAACGCCGGTGGCGCAGGCACGCATGGCGCTTGCGCAATGCGATGAGCTCACGCGTGAAGCGCAGCATTCTGCAAGCACGATCCGGGAGCCGCCAGTCTACCCACGACAGCTCGTTGTCCTGGCAAAAGGCGTTGTTGTTCCCATGCTGGCTTCGCAGGAACTCGTCGCCCGCCAGGATCATCGGCACACCCTGGCTCAGGAGCAGGATCGCCATGAAGTTGCTAGCCTGACGCTGGCGCAGTTCGATGATCTGCGCATCGTCTGTCGCGCCTTCGGCGCCGCAATTCCACGACAGGTTGTCGTTGCTGCCGTCCCGGTTGTCCTCTCCATTGGCCTCATTGTGTTTTGCGTTATAGCTGACGAGATCGCTCAGCGTGAAGCCATCGTGACATGCGAAGAAATTGATGCTGTTGGACGGTAGCCTCCCGTCGTCCTGATAGAGATCGGCGCTTCCCGCCACACACGTGGCGACCTGCCCAACGAGTCCAGGGTCGCCTCGCACAAAACGGCGGATCATATCGCGGTAACGTCCGTTCCATTCCGCCCATGCCATGCCGGGAAACGCCCCCAAATGATAGAGGCCCGCCGCATCCCACGCCTCTGCGATCAGCGACACGCGAGACAGTGCGGGCGAGGACTCGATCGTCCACGGCAGCGGGGGCACGGTCATCAATTCGCCGCGCGAGCCGCGTGCAAAAACGCTCGCAAGGTCGAACCGGAAGCCGTCGACGCCCAGTTCACGCACCCAGTATTCGAGGCACTGCACAATGAATGCGCACACCAGCGGATGATTGCAGTTCACCGTATTGCCGCAGCCCGTATAGTCGCGGTAAGGCTCGCCGACGGTCGGATCGAAATGGTAGAAGATGTCGTTCGCGAGAACCTTGAAGTTGATCACCGGGCCAGTCGCGCCCGCTTCCGCCGTATGGTTGAACACCACGTCGAGCAGTACGCTGATGCCCGCCGCATGAAAGGCGTCGACGAGCGAGCGGAACTCCTGCGGTCCCAGTTCAGGTTCGACACAGTAGCGCGGGTGCGCGCTATAAAAGCTATGGGTGCTGTATCCCCAGTAGTTGCGCAAGCTCCTCGCCGCCACTGCGGGGGGGACGTCCTGCTCGTCGAAAGCCATCACCGGCATCAGTTCCACATGCGTCACGCCGAGTTGCTGCAGATAGGGGATTTTTTCGATCAGACCCGCGAATGTGCCGGGATACCGGACACCGCTCGAAGGATGCCGGGTAAAGCCGCCGACGTGCAGTTCGTAGATGATCGCGTCGTCCAGCGTGCGGACGTTCGCAGCGTCGGGCGCGCAGATCGGTTCCGTGACGATGGCCCTCAATGACGCGCGACTGGTGTCGGCCGGATCTGCAGATCGCTGTCGGCTCCAGAGGCGATCGCTCACTGCGCGCGCGTGAGGATCGAGAAGCTCCATGCGGCCCGCGGATTCGTCGCTGATCTGCGGCAGGTCGTGCGGGCCATGCGCGCGCCACGTGTAATAACAGTGCAACGGCAGATCTTCCACCAACACATGCCAGTAGAAAAACGTGCGATTGGATTCGGGCGCGAGCGAGATCACCTGAAACGGCTCCGGACTGTCCGGACCGGCGTAAAGGAGAAGTTCGACTGCTGTTGCGTGGCGGCAGAACACGCAGAAATTGACGCCGCCGGATACGAGCGTCGCGCCAGATGGGAATCTTGAACCCGGCTGCAATGCATAGCTGCGTTTCATCGCGGCTTTATGGCTCGGCAAGGTTCACTTTCATCGCGCGAGCGTCCCAGATGCGCTCGCAGTACTTGCGAATCGCTCCGTCGGAAGACAAAGGCCCCGAGCGCGCCACATTCGTGATCGGCATTCGGGTCCATTGCCGTGCGTCGTGGCGCGCAGCGCTCACCCGTTCCGCTTCGTGCCGGCACACGTCGCCGTGATTTTCGCTCGACGCGCTCTCTGCCTTGCGAGCAGCGTTGACTGTGGCGACATCGTTCATGATTGCTCCCTCGCATTGTGCCAGCACGCGTGCCAGCACGGTACCACCGGTCGGCGATTTCGACTCGTCCGGCACCCGGCTGACGCTTTCGAACGGTCCGCGGCTTCGCCGTTGTTTTGATGCAGTCCCGCAGGTTCGCTTTTTTTTGCCTATAGGCCTCTTCTGCACTATGCAATGATATGTTGAGCAAGGAGGTTTGCAAGAAAATCCCCACGGCCGTCGTTGAACGGCTCACTGGTCAATAGGGCTATCCCAGCTTCATTGTTGCAAGCGTGGCGAATACGTCTGACAGCAACTCACGCCTGCATTCGTTCATCAAGCCGCGGCACAATGCTCGACGAGAACGGAGACTGCCAGGCCCGATCACCCGTAGCGGAGTACTTCCATGCTGAACCGACTTGCATTCTTGACCGTGTGTACCACGGTGTTAGTGCTCATGGGTTGTACCGAGCCGCATCGGCAGGTCGAGGCTGGGGCGGACCAGTCCGAACTCGTTGCCCGCCTGGGTCCGCCCAAGGAAACGTACGATCTGCCGAACGGCGGCAAGCGCCTGATGTGGCCGACTCAACCCATGGGTATGACGACAACCGCAGCCGACATCGACGCGTCCGGCAAAGTGCTCAGTGTTCGACAAGTACTTCGCGACAGCGAGTTCCATCGAGCGGAGGTGGGAAAGTGGACCCGGGAAGACGTGCTCGTGAACTTTGGCCGCCCTTTCGAAACCTCCTACTTCAAGCGAACTAACAGAGAGGTGTGGTCATACCGGTACCTGGAGAACAACATCGAACATCTGATATACAACTTTTACTTCGACGATCAGGGGGTTCTGCGACAAACGCAGCGGTCGTCCGACCCACAATTTGATCCAAGCCAGCGCAACCTGTTCTAGTGACAGCAGGCAGGGAATCTCCTCATCCCACCGCGCTCACTCGAATCTGGCGCGCTCCACTTTCTTCGGCGGCTTGCCGAATCGTACGACGCATCTGACCTGAGTCGGGCGAACTGAGTGGAGCATTGCGCATGTGCTGACCGGTCGAATCCACAAGGTAGAACAGTCGTTTGCTCGACCCAGCACACCAGGATTCCTGACGATTCAGGAATTGATGAAAGCCAGGAGATCCGCATTGATCGTATCGGCTTGCGTGGTGGGCATGCCATGCGGGAAGCCCTTATAGGTTTTCAAGGTGCCGTTCTGCAGCAATTTCGCGCTCAACGGCCCAGAGTCGGCATAAGGTACAATTTGATCATCGTCGCCGTGCATCACTAACGTCGGGACTGATATCTTCTTCAGGTCCGCGGTGAAATCCGTCTGGGAAAAGGCCACGATCCCATCGTAGTGCGCTTTGGCCCCGCCCTCCATTCCCTGACGCCACCAGTTCATGATCACGCCTTCGGACGGTTTGGCCCCCGGACGGTTATAACCGTAGAAAGGCCCGGCAGCGACATCCCGGTAAAACTGTGAGCGGTTGTTGGCGACCTGCGCCTGAAATCCGTCAAAAACATCCTTCGGAAGACCTTCCGGGTTACTAGCCGTCTTCACCATGAGCGGCGGCACAGCGCTGATCAGCACCGCCTTGGCTACGCGACTTTCGCCGTGACGCGCGAGATAGCGAACGACCTCGCCGCCCCCGGTCGAGTGGCCTACGTGGACTGCATTTTTGAGGTCAAGATGCTCGGTAACGGCTGCGAGATCGTCGGCATAGTGATCCATATCATGACCGTCGGCGGTCTGCGTTGATCGCCCGTGGCCCCTACGGTCATGCGCGATGACACGGAAGCCGAGGTTCAGAAAGAACATCATTTGGGCATCCCAATCGTCGGCGCTCAGTGGCCATCCGTGTGAGAAAACTATGGGCTGCCCTGTTCCCCAATCCTTGTAGAAGATCTGAATGCCGTCTTTGGTCGTGATCGTGTTCATTGTCATTCTCCTTGCTAAGGCGATCTTTCAATGAAAAATGAACCATCGGCGTAAACTCGTGCGCCATGAGACATTGCAACGGGAAAAGCAGGCTGTCGGCAGTCCGTCCGCTAAGCATGCCGGGGCCTTGCAACTGGGCGAATGCGCTTTTTAGGTCAACAGTCTATTCAACTGTCAGCCGATCTTACTTGTGCGTCATTCCATTAACGCCACAACCTCGTCGGTAGTCACCACGCCGTGCGCGAGAAACGCATAGTTGATCATCGCCGCCTTGTATCCGTCGCCCCAAACGGGATGTCGCGGTCCGGCGGTGGCATCGCTAACAACATATACCTCGAATCCCTGTTCGAGCAGATCACGCAGATGTGATTCCACGCACATGTTGGCAAGCATGCCGCCCAGCACCACCCTTCTCACTCCGCGCTTGCGCAGTTGAAGGACGAGATCGTTGGTCTGCGGTCCGAAGACCTTGTGCGGACTTACAACAATCGTCTCACCGTCGTTGATGTAAGGCTTGAATTCGTCGGGCCAGTCAGCACCGGAGCCTTCGAATCCTTCCAGACTCAACTGACCACTCCGCGAAAACGTGCCGGTAGCGAATTCATCTGCCTCCAATGGTCCATTGAATTTCCATGCCCGATCGGTCGGGAAAAAGTAATGTGGTGATATAAAGACCGCAAACTTTGCGGACTTTGCCGCCTTGAAGATTCGCAGCATGTTTTCTACCGTCTTGTTCTCTGTCACGCTTGCCCCCACCGCGCCCCAGTTCTTGCCATTCTTGCTTAGGACATCGACTTGCGGGTCGATGAAAACCACGGCTGTCTCAGTTCGGTCAAAGGACACTTCTGACCTCCAATAGAGTGCATTACAGCTCGCCGACTTTCATCGACTCGAGCCTCTCCGATCAGATTAGGAAACGGAGGACTGGAAAGCAACGAAGGTCCGACAGATTTCGATGGCGCATCCACGTTCCTGCACGCGGGCGCCGAGTGACGGGGCGCTTGATGAGTCCGTATGTTGGCTCCGAGTGCATGCTATTAACAAGCCAATGATTAAGAAGCCAACGCGACCGTTGGGTTCAGGCTGCAAAATGCAATTTCCGTGACAGCCTTTCTCCGCAGAGCAAAAGCCGCGACGAGTCCCCGCGAGATCTCTCCAGCTGCAGGCAGCACGCATGTGTTATCGCGGTGCCCATTTCGCGGCGCGTCCGTTCGGCCACGTGTGCGCAGTTAAGGTCCGCTGTCGGGACGACGTCCGAATGACCGACCAATCGCGCGAACGAATGGCGGTGGATATCCGAAAATCGAGCCGCTCAACGCAGCAGCACATCGGTAAATTCATGCGGCAAAAAGCAACGTTGCGCTCACCGGGCTTATGCCCCTCGTCAGGGGGTCAGATATCGAAGCGCCCGTCCGACACAATGCCCCTCGAGTAGTGTCAGAATTCGTGGTGGCGCATTCACCTGGGAGTCTCCGGAATGAGTGATTCGATCTCTGACACGTTCGCTGTCGAACGACTGATTCAAGGCTTTACCGCACCAGCGCTGCCGCAAGGCAGACCTGACCAGGCCTCCATCGACGTGGCAGACCGCAATGCGCGGCAGTGGACGAGCAACGTCGCTGGACCGCTGAAGCCGGGCTCCGATGAGCATCGCCGCGAGATGTGCCGAATGTTTCGCGAGACCTTCAATCCGTACCGTCCATCGGTGCTCGAATGGCCCCATCTGGAGCCCGACGCGCTCGAGCGAATTGTTTCGCTGCCGATATGGGACATCGCCGTACAGACGGAAGGCAGGGCACGGCTGCGCATGGCAGCCTATGCCGCTACCGTCGACGAGCCTGACGTACGCGAAGCGCTTGCGCTGAACTCATGGGAAGAAAGCCGCCATAAGGAGGTGCTCACGCGGATGGTGGCCGCATACGGCATTCCGCTCGCGAGCGAAGCGCCCTACGTCTATCCCATGGACACCGAATGGGCCTACCTCGTGACGGGTTACAGCGAGTGCATCGACAGTTTCTTCGCCTTCGGCCTGTTCGAGGTCGCCCGACGCTCGGGACTGTTCCCCCCTGATCTGATCGACACCTTCGAGCCGGTTATGCAGGAAGAATGCCGCCATATCCTGCTGTTCGCAAACTGGGTCGCATGGCATCGCGCACAGCTATCCTGGTGGCAGCGCATCCGCCTCGAGCTGAAAGTGGCCGGCGTGTGGGCGTTTCTGGGCTGGGAGAGGATGACCCTTGCGCGTACGCTCGATGCCGAGGGCAACGAGCACAAACACGATAACAACTTCACGGTGAACGGCGCGCAAGCCGTGTCCTCGGTCGAGGTCAGCGTGCGCGAACTGATGACGCTATGTCTCACGGAAAGCGAGCGACGCTTCTCTGGTTACGACCATCGTCTGCTGCGCCCCGAGACGATGCCGAAGCTCGTGCGATTTGCGCTGCGGTTCACGCGTGCGAACAACAAAAATTAGCGGCGCGTGCAGCTGGCGGATTCAACCGGTCAGTCACCGTGGAAGCAGCCTTATGAATACCAGTAAGGGTGTCGGACACCATTCAATGCGACGCTGCGGCTTCAATCGTGAGAAGCCATGAGCACGCCGCGCCTGATTGCATTGATCGGAGCCTGCCACGAAGTCGCGGCATGTCGTGGAACGAAGCTCGTAGATCGAGCAGGCCACCATCGCCAGTGCACAAGGGTTCAACACATCGTTCCTGTCGGCAAGCAAGCGGACGAGAAATTCTGCGCATAGTAGGCGATCGAACGGCGCGGTAAGTGGCTGCACTCTGCAAGATTACGATCGGTCCCTCGCGGACCCGAAGCGGCCTTCTGCCTTCCAGGCGCATGAACTCCCGCTCCTGATTTCATGCAGCCATCGGACTGGAAACGTATCCCGATCGGGTCGACGCAGTTCGTGATATCATCACTGTATACCTATAGGGGGTATCCTATGTCTCATCTATCAGTGCAGAAGGACGATTTGCTGAAGCGCGTCCGCCGTATCGCCGGTCAAGTGCAGGCGGTTGAGCGGTCGTTGGAATCGGAAGCAGACTGCGAAAAGATTCTTCATCTAGTTGCCGCTACACGCGGCGCGCTCAACGGGCTGATGGACGAAATCATTGAAGCGCACGCTCGCGAACATGTCGCGCATCCTGACCTGACGGCCGATCAGCGAAGCAAAGGAGTGGATGCCCTGATCGAAGCCATCCGGCGTTATTCAAAATAGAGCCCATGAACACCCATCTCCACACTTTGCCCGGCGAACACAATCACTCTTTCCTGGGCAGCGCCCATGACGAAAACGCCCGGCGCACAAAATCGGTCGTCGCGCTCACGTTCGTCATGATGGTGGGCGAGATAGCGGCCGGCTACATGACTGGCTCGATGGCGCTGCTCGCCGACGGTTTCCACATGGCGACGCACGCAGGGGCACTTGGGATCGCTGCAGGCGCTTACGCCTACGCAAAGCAGCACTCGGACAACCGAGCATTCAGCTTCGGCACCGGCAAGGTAGGTGAGCTTGCCGGCTTCGCGTCTGCTTTGATCCTGGCCCTCGTGTCACTGGCGATCGCTGTCGAATCCGCGCTCAGACTGCTCCGCCCTACGACCGTCGCGTTCGGCGAAGCAACCATCATTGCATCGGTCGGTCTCGCGGTGAACATTGCAAGCGCTTTTCTACTTTCTGGCACTCACGGTGGCCATGCGCACCACGAGCATCACCACGGACACGATCACCACTCACACGGACACGACAACAATCTGAGATCGGCTTATGTTCACGTTCTCGCGGATGCACTGACGTCGGTATTGGCGATCTTTGCGCTGCTGGCCGGTCGTTATCTCGGATGGGTCTGGCTCGACCCGGTCATGGGAATCGTGGGGTCAGTCGTGATTGCCCGTTGGGCGTGGAATCTCATGCGTGATACGGCGGGGATTCTTCTGGACAAAACCGACGAACACGTTGCTGAAGAAATACGTGAAATCCTCGACGCGAGCGGTGACACGCATATCACTGATCTTCATGTCTGGCAGATTGGACCGCAGGCGCATGCCGCTATCGTCAGCGTCGTAAGCCAGGCAGGCGTGACAGCAAACACGATTCGCGAACGACTCGCGCCGGTTCACGAAATACTTCACCTGACTGTAGAGCAAACCTCGACGATAACGGAAGCGACGCCAATCAGTTCACCTCTGAGGACCGCGGGGCCATAGGCTGGAAGGGAGAATTTTCTTTCGCAGTGGCATATCCCATAAGTTGCATTGCACATTGCGCAAATCTGGCAGCGCTAGCACGTAGATGCATGTGTTACGCCACGCGAACCTCACTTGAACGCCCGCTTCAAAGCGGTACATCGGCCGGTTGATCTTCTCGTCAATCGGCCGATCGATGCCGCTTCCTGGCCAGCTCCAGACCTTTCACAGCCCTCTGGAATTGCCGCCGGCACCATAATGTCGCGGGCGTCGCTCAGCCACTTTCGGCCACGTCCGCGAATCGTCCATTGCGCGACCGAGATCTTGCTGTAAGCGTGCGCCGCCATTAGACCCAGCGGCCACTTACTGCTTGCCCGAAGCGAGTTGCTGGTTGCGCTCGGCGAGAAACTGAATCAGACCGTCGACGCTAGTTTCCCGGATCTTGTCACTGAACTGCTGGCGATATGTCTGGATTAGCCAGACGCCGAGCACATTCAGGTCATACAACCGCCAGCCCTGCGGCGTGCTGTACAGCCGGTAGTCGATCTCTGCTGGCTCGCCGTTCCTGATTGCGATCGTGCGCACCACCACGTCCGTATCGGTTGGAGCGATGTGGATCGGCGGGTAGTCGATCCGTTGGTCTGGACGGAGCTGACCGATAGCACCCGAATACGTGTGGATCAGGAGCAGCTTGAACTGTTCGACCAGTTGCTGCTGCTGCGCGGGCGTAGCCGTGCGCCAGTAACGGCCCATCGCCAGCGACGTCGTGCGGCGAAAATCGGTGTAGGGAAGAATGTCCCTGTTCACGATATCCATGATGCGGGGAATATCGTCTGGCGCGATCGCTTGGGTGCGCACCTCGTCGAGTATCTGTTGCGTCGCGGTCCTGATCAGAAGCTGAGGGTCCGATTGGTCGACTTGCGCGTACGCCACGCCGCCGAAGGAGAACAACGCAGCGCAAAGAGTCAGTAGAGAAAGTGTCTTCATGTGCGGAATCCTGGGTTGGATGCGTTGGCTTACTGCTACGCAAGTATCCTCCATCTACGCCCGAACGCGTCACGGCGGCGCTCGTCGCTGTTTCAAGTCCGAAACTGGCCGAGCAAAGACCGATGTTCGAGGGGTGAGGTCGTCCCAAGGTCGTCGGTCCGAGTGCGGCACAAGTCAACCCGATCGAGCCCTGCAGGTGGTTTCTGTGAACGTCACCACCACGTCCGCAGATTTAGGCGATCGAGATTCATGCGCGAACACACCGCGTCGAGTTGAGCGACGGTGAGCCGGACTGGATGAGCGTCCCGGATCATTACGACGTGGGTGACCCGGAGTGAATGTATTGCGGCTGGAGAGGCGCGGGTGCGACCCGAGAGAGATGAACGCTCAGAGAAGGCGGTTTATCGCAACGGCACATTTTCCACCACGTTCGCGAGACGAACCAACACGCGCCAACAAGAACGCGGCCAACGGATGACCGTCTCCGGCAGAGGCGGAGGTCACCTGGCGCCCCGCTTCAGCCCGTCAACCCAACGGGGCCGCAACAGCGGCTTCCAAAGTACAAAGGCCGCTTTGTGATCGCACACGCAGTGGGTGTCCAGCCATGTTGCGGCCATCCGCGCAAGCAGGACGAAAATGGCGAACGTCCGCTGCCGGGCGGATTCGTTGTCGGGTAGTCCTCCAGGTTCTAAACGGTGGTCAGAACTAGAGGCCAGGCCACGAAAGCACCAACGAACTGTGCTAGAGAATGACCTTGAGGCTGGTGTAGATGAGTCGCACACCGATTACGACAAGGATGATGTACGCGAATTTATAGAAATGCGTGACGTTTAGCCGGCGGTTCAGCCAAACACCTGCACAGATCCCAAATACCGCAACAGGCGTGAGAACGAGGCTGGCGAGTAAAGTCGTGCGGGTGAACAGCCCCAGCATGGAAAAGCTGACTAGTTTCGCCAAATTGACGACCGCGAAAAATGCAGCCGTGGTGCCGGCAAAGCAGCGCTTGGTTAGCTTGTACGGCAACAGATAGATGGCCAGCGCCGGTTCGCCCGCGTTCGCCATGAAACTTGTGAAGCCAGAGGTGGCCCCCCAGAAGATGCTTGAGGCCGGGTGCAAACGATGGTGCTCTTCCCGTGCAGTGCGACGAGACTCCAACCAGCGACGCCGGGCAAAGTCGATTGAGATCACACCGACGCCGAGTCTTAGCCATGCCTCCGAAAGATGGTGTATCGCCAGTGTGCCGAGCCCAGTGCCAACGAGTGCGGCGGGGATGACGATACGCAGCAATGGCCAACTCCATTCGCCGCGATATTGCCAGAGCGTGACCAGATCAGTCAGGCAAAGGATGGGCAAAAGAAGTGTCACCACGAGGGGCACTGGCAAGTGTAGTGCGATAAGCGGAACGGCCACGACGCCGAGGCCAAGCCCGAGACTACCCTTTGAGATGCTGGTCAGCAGGAGTGCCGGAATGCTCGCAACGTAGAACCAGGGGTCGCTGATTAAGGAAGTACCAAGCATCTAGTGAATTTCTGTGCCGACGCGTTACAAACCCGGAGGCGACTATTCAACCGCGGCTGGTCCAGAGGCAGTCGCCAGCTCCGGCACAACTGATCGAGCAGGTCGCATGCGGTGCATGCTTAGATTCGAGGGCGCATTAGTAGCAGTGACTACCGACGCGAATGACAAAACGCAATTGCGGCACTTTCGGGTGGGCGGACCGCTATGAAACCACACAAGCGTAAGAGTTGGCATGCTACATCCACCAGATCACGGACGCAATGATAACGATTATTATTTCTCTTTCGGCCAGCGATTGACCGGATTGTTGCGCGTGGAATGCTATATGGCCGCCCGTAGTGTCGATGTAGCGCCACTCATGCCAGTTGCTTCTTCGGCCTCACGCGAAGCTTTCAATAAAATTGATTGATGCGACGAATCTGAACTTCGAGGGAAGGCCCGTTACCTGTGCGGAACGGACGTGCGACTGTTGCAGCACGGGAGCATCGGATAACCCTTAACGGATTCAGTCCGACGGCGAACCACCCTCATCGCCCCGGAAGACACAGTCGCATAGACTCGGATTGACCATTGGAATGCTTGCGGATCGGGCCTGCGTGTGTTGCACCGGCGGGTGCAATGCACGCAGATGTCACCTTTCAAACGCCGGCCAGTCGACGACGACTGACCAACCGATCAGAACCCGAAAGGATGACGTCCAGAATGATCATGTTCATCCCGGTCATCTTTCACGAAGCTGCACTCCTCGGCGCGGCCGAAATGCCCTGAAAACACCGAAGAACTGCTGCGGCACATAATCCGGCAGATCTTACTTGTCGATCGCGAATACAAAGAACTGATTCGGATTTGCAATGCCAGCGGGATGATTGGAATCGGTAACATTGCCGATAAAGTCATTGTCGTTCGCGATGAGGAAGGTGTGCTTGCGCACGCCGCTCATCGTGATATCAGGGCCGAAGGTCAAACTTTCGAGCTTCGCGGGAATGTCTTTCGCACTGAAGCCATGGTCGGTCAGCACAGCAACCACGTCGAGAAAGAGTGATTTCTGCAGCGCATAAGGCGCGAGGCCCGACTCGCTGCTTGCGTGGCTGACGTCCTGTGCACCATCCAGATCGACCCGAAACACTTTCTTGAACACAGCGGTCGAATCGTCGCCGAGGCCTTTGCCGTCGCGTTCATCCATCAGAAGCACATGGTCGTTGACCGCGACGACATCGCTGATGGTCGGATAGTTCGGCTTCGACGAAGTGCCGATATTGGTGAGCGGATACGCAAACTGCCTGGTCTTGCCCGTGCGCAGATCGATACGGATGATGCGAGTGAAGCCGCCGTTGGTACCGCCGTCCTGCAGCAGCGGACTCTGCATCGCGCCGAACAGCGTGTTGCCGTCGGGTGAAATGGCAAGCCCTTCCATGCCCTTGTTGGCGACGCGGCCGGACGTGTTGGCACTGATTTCAGTGTTGCCCACGGAACTGAGCGTCGATACGGCGAACGAATCGGGCAGCTTGATCACATCGCTCCGACGTCCCGTGCGGCGGTCGAAGCGATAGACGTATGGGCCGTACTCATCGGAAATGAACACGCTCTGGCCGTCGTTGGTCACCCGGATGCTTTCAGGATCGAGGCGCGCATTGAGCGGATTCGTCGACAGGTGCGTGGGGTCGAAGTTATCCGAGCGCCCGGTGAAGTAGTGCGTGTGATTTTTCCCGTTCAATTTCGGCGCGCCGTCCGCCACGCCGGCCGCTGCGCCATTGCCGTACACGAGTTGGTCGGAGGCGTGCAGGAGCGTCGTGTCGATCAACTTTGGCGTGAGTTCGTAAGGCAAGTCCGAACCCCTTGACGCGGTGGATAGCGTCAGTTGGAACGTTTGGAAGCGGTTGATATACGACACTGTTTCGTCGATCGCGGCGTTGTACGAGATTGCGTTGGGGCCACGATCAGGCAAGGCGACGAACGTATTGCAGCCCGCGAAGCTCATTCCCGAGCCGATACCGCCGAACAGATTGCCCGGCGCGCCGTTTTCGAGAGGCGCCGCCGTCTCGCGGGACAGGTCGGAGATCATGCCGCTAATCTGACCTTTCGCGATCAGATCGACGGTGGCGAGAGCGTTCGACGTCGCAAAAAGCGATGCAATCATGGTGAGCACAAGCGGTCTGGATTTCAGCACGGATATCTCCTTCGGATGTTTGGTAGGTGGACATACAAGCTGGCTTTCATACGCTTACGGACAGCCATCGAAAGTTTGGGTAAGTTTCATGTCATCAGGGTGAAATCGAATCTCACGCCATCGTGTTCGTTCGATCGTGGTTCAGGCGATGCGGCACATGCGACCCGCATACGATGGGCGCGCCAGTCTGTGGACGACGCGCCGGAGTTTGGGGTGCCGCTTCGATCGATCAGTCGAACGTGTTGCCTGGATCTACCGCAGATGCGTGCTCAACATCGCGGGCAACAGAGACGCCCGGGCTCGACCAGAGATCGTGCGCGTCGCTAGTCGGAACGTTGGATCTCTGCGTGTAGCGTCGTCGCTGGCAGAGAGAACCTGTCGCGCGCATTGTTCGAATATTTGGGCAATGGCCACCGCTTTGTCCGTGGACGATGCTGGCGCGGTGTCAGGTCGACTCGGCGGTAGAGCGCCCTGGCGGTCCAAATAAGGAGTGTCGGCTGTTGGCCTGAAGGGTGTACAGCGAGCGTCAACGGCCGGAGTATTACGGCGCCAATATGCGCGCGGCAAAATGCGCCCCGCCAGAGGACAGTCGGATGCTCGAAACCGCCGTCTGTTATGTGGCGATATTCGGCCATCGAGCGACCGGCTCAGCCCCTCAATTCGGCCAGAATCTGCTCAGCGAGAAAATCACAGGGCGGTCGCCCGGACCGCCCACTGCGGGCAAGCACGACTTCCAGGTCATTCAGCGGCGGCAACCCGTCATTCTGCGAGAGTTGAACGAGGTGCCCCGGTATGCTGCATCTCGCAAGGGGCGCTATCGCGAGCCCTGCTTCGACCATGCTGATCAGGCCCAACAAACTCGGGCTCTCGTAGGACATGCGATATTTAATATTTTCCCGCTGGAGCGCGCTGATGGCATTGGCGCGTGCAGTACTTCCCTGTGCGAAAACGGCGATTGAAAGCGGGCGCTCTTTCCACACTTTTCTTGCGGGCGACCCGGCCCAAACCATCGGCTCGAACCGGATGAATTCGCCCGCGATGCCCCTCGTTTTCGTGATACAGGCCAGGTCGAGCGTGTTGTCTCTAAGCAGTGGAGCGAGCGCACTGCTTGGCAGACCAATTACCCGAATTTCTACACGCGGATGAGCAACCGCGAACTTTGCCAGAACCTGTGGCAGCAATGACGAAGCGTAATCGTCGGGAACGCCGATGGTTACGCGGCCCTTCATCTCCGGGCGAACCACCGACGCCCATGCTTCCTCGCGCATCGCAAGCATTCGACGGCCGTAGTCCAGAAGCGTCTTTCCCTCGGTCGTAATCGCTACGTTGCGGGTGCTTCGCTCGAAGAGCGGCTTTCCCAGCGCTTCTTCAAGCGCTTTGATCTGCATGCTCACCGCCGACGGCGACCGATGCACGGACTCCGCGCCTCGAACAAACGATCCTGTATCGGCGACCGCCACCACCATTTCGAGCACGTCCAGATCAAGCTTTTTCATTTTAGTCAGAAAATCTGAATAATAGATTCAGTTTAATGCGTTTTACTCAAGCATGCATCGAACCGATACTACTACCGATGACCATTTGATGGAGCCCGCGAAAATGCGCGCTACGGTATCGGTTTATGGATTTCTGGTGGTCGGCGGATTGCTTGCGGTCACACCGGGCCCGAACATGATCTACGTGATGTCGCGCTCGATCGTGCAAGGACGAGCGGCCGGGCTTATTTCGCTTGCGGGCGTTATGCTCGGATACCTCTTGTATATGTTTGGGGCAGCGTTCGGCATCACGGCGTTTTTCCTGAGCGTGCCCTACGCGGGCAGCGTTTTGGGCGCAGGGGGCGCTGCATATCTGTTCTATCTGGCGTGGCAGGCTGTGAAGCCTGGAGGCCGTTCTCCGCTGGAGGTTCGCGATCTGCCTCGCGAGAAGCCCCGCCAGCTCTTCGCGATGGGCGCAACGACCAGCCTGTTGAATCCCAAGCTCGCGATGATCTTTCTGTCACTCCTGCCGCAATTCATCAACTATCAGCAAGGCAGCGTTCTCTGGCAATCGCTCGTACTCGGTTCGTCGTTGATTGTCGCGTTCGCGTCGGTCAACGCCGTTGTGGCGATCTGCTCCGGCAGCATGGCGACGTTCCTCGCCAGGCGCCCGCGACTCTTGCTGGCTCAACGCTGGACTATGGGAATTGTTCTGCTGACCCTCGGCTCACATATGGCCATCGACGCATTCAAGTTGGGAGGTATCGCCTGATTATCGCTCTCTGAAATGATTTGCCGCGAGCACGCGTGATCGGGCATGGTCGGTATAGAGATACATCTCACACCAGACCGGAGCGGCGGCTCGGCCGACGATGATAAGTAACCGAAACTCGCCCGACCTTCGCGAGTCCTGTGGAAGGAATTGACGGACGGCCCGACGCGAGGTGAACTCTCGTGGATACTGCAGCGAGCGCGAGTCAAACCTCGTCGCCGGAGTCAACCACGCTGCCGAACGTCACTCCGAGCGGCATGACCTTGATACTGTTTCGAGTTTGCCAGCCCCGCAGTTGGCGTCGACCAGACCCGTTCGGCGGTCACCGCCCTTACGCGGGAACATATTGGACGTTGCGTCTGTATTGGCTGGGTGTCACACCTTGCTGACGAGCAAAGAAACGCGTGAAGTTTCCCGGCGAGTCAAAGCCCAGATTGAGCGCGATATCCTGAAGTGCCATGGCTTGCTGCGAAACGTTTTCGATCGACAGATCCATCCTCAGCATGCTGCTGAAAGTCGCCGGCGTCATACCTGTCTGCTTGCGGAATAGATGGAAGAAATGCGGACGCGATAGCCCAACCCTTTGCGCAAGATCGTCGAAGTCGGGCGTGATGCCCCTCACCTGTTTCATTGCGTCGATCGCACGACGAATCCTGATGTCGTACGCGATACCGCCAACGAGTCCGGCTGCTGAAAGTGTGTTCCCGCGGGACGATACACCGACCAGTTCGCCGGTCATGTCGGCGATCAGCCCGTGGACCGCCTGAAGCGAACGGCCTTCGCGGTCGGTCAGAATATCGAGCAGGTCAGAATGAAGGCGGCCGAGCTTTCCTTGCAACGACACGGACGGGTTCGGAAAAAAGCGGGGATGAATACTGTAGGCGAAACGCCGGTCGACATCTCTCAACCAATCCGGTTCCAGATAAAGCGCGAGCAGCACTGTGGGCTGCGATTGTGGGCGATGCTCATAAAAATGCGGCTCCCACGCATTCACCAGTAGCACGTTCTTGTCTGACAAAACATGCTCACGATTGCGGATCCCGAACTGTATGTCAGGACCGCCGTCTTTAAAGATGACGTGGGAAACCCGATGCGCATGGAGGACCATGCTTTTGTCCAGCAACAGCAACGCCACGCGTCCGAACGGCCCGTGAATGATTCGTAAAGGTTCCGACATGGTGATCGCCTCCTGCCGTCCCGGTGAATTCAAAAGCGTTCCTACTGTCTCGGCCGCTTCGCGCAAAAAGATCATCATTCGGAATGACAAATCGGCCTCGTCCTCGACAAGTTTGCATACGGTCGGGACCACGACAAGTGGGACATTCGCCTACTCTGCATACAGGCTCTCTCGCACCGCAGCTATCGAAGTACGGGCAGCCGCCCGGCAACACGTTTTGAAATCCGAACGTGAATGGCGCTTGCTGCAATGCGGGAGGTCTCTCACCATATTTGCACATTCAAGGAGACGATCATGGCTGGCGTCGGCAGTGAAAAGGTGTTTGAGAATGACAAGGTCATCGTATGGAACTTCGTTCTCGCGCCAGGCGAGGAAACACCAGTACATACCCACACGCATTCATACATGTGGTACGCGATCGAAGGTGCGCCCTTGCATATATTTGACGAAAACGGCGGCGATCTCGGCATCTTCGAAGTGCCGACGGGCGCGATTTACTCCCTCAAATGCGAGAATGGGTATCTGGAAGTGCTGTCCGAGATCGGCAAGGGTGCCAAGGTTCCTGCGACGCACAAAGCACGCAACGAGGGTAGCAAGCCATACCGCGAAGTGCTGGTCGAATACAAATAGGAGCGCGCGTGACCGGGTTTGTCTGAGCAGCATCCCCGAACGCCCTGTTGCGAGACGGCGTTCGGGCGAGGCTGCAACTCAGCAGAAAAACGCGCTGTCAATTTCACGCACCGCTTGATGGCGTCGCGATCCAAAAAACCGGTAGCTTCAGATCGGACAATGGCTTAAGCCCGATGCTGCAGCAACGCGGTCATGTTGCGAGTCTCGAGTTCCGTGAAGTGCGCCACGGCATCGGCGCCCTCCAGCGACAAATCCGGGTCGAGCCCGTCTGCCAGACGCTCGAGTTGCATGTTGTTCCATGGCAGGAGGTGAAACGGATGGAGCGCAGCTTCAGGGCTGGGCGCACGTTCAACTTCACCGGAGAGAATGCGCTTCGGAACTTCAGGATCGGCAATGATCGGACGGCCGAGCCCGATGACATCCAGTTCACCGCGCTCAAGCGATTCGATCATAGCTGCTGTCGTGCGAAATCCACCGACCACCATCACCGGCATCTTCGCCACTGCACGAACCGCGGCCGCAAAGTCCACAAAGAATGCTTCGCGCCTGACAGTACTTTCACGTGGCCTGTCTTCTCCCTCGTCCTTTACTGTGAGGCCGGCGATCTTCGGCTGCTCAAGCGAACCGCCCGATAGCTCAAGCAGATCGAGCGACGAATCGTTGAGCTTCTTCACGAGTTCGATGCACTCGGCATTGGTGAATCCGCCCTTCTGAAAATCAGATGAATTGAGCTTCAGTGCAACCGGAAAGTCGGGACCAACGGCGGAGCGAACCGCAGCCAGGACCTCGAGCACGAAACGGAAGCGATTTTCAAGCGAACCTCCCCAGCGGTCCGTGCGCTTGTTGGCAAGCGGGCTAAGGAATTGCGAAATCAGATAGCCGTGCGCCCCATGCAGCGAGACACCCGTGAAACCGGCCTCGCGGACTTTTCCGGCTGCGAAGGCGAATTGCCCGATAGCCTGCTGGATCTGCTCCTCGGTCATCTCACGCGGCGTGGCAAACGAGAAGCCGGCGCCCCGCAGCACGTCGATATCCACCGAAGAAGGCGCCAGTGGCGAGGTATTGATCGCGTCTTGCACCTGGCGCCCGGTATGACTGAGCTGGGCCCAGAAGTGGGCACCTTCCGAAGTTCCAGCCGCGGCGAGTCGCGCGAGTTGCTCCTGCCCGCTGTCGTCGTCGATCACGATGTTGCCCGGGCGCTCGAGATGCCAACGGTCGACCTGGATATTGCCGGAGAGAAGCAGTCCAGCGCCCGAGCGCGCCCAGCGCCGGTACAACGCTTCGAGGCGCGGTGTCGAATGATTGTTGGCATCGGCCATGCCTTCGCTCATGGCTGCCTTGGCGAGGCGGTTTGCGAGAATTGCGCCGCCGGGTAAGCGCAGCGATTGTGCAAGGGGGTTGCTCATGTGGCTGTCCATCAGAAAAGTTTAAGTGGAAACCGAGCCCTTCCCTACGAGGTAAAATCGACTCGGCATACCAACGACAGTGATCGCTGTCGTTTGTTGTATAGTGATCGCTGTCGTATCATTCGTCAAGCGGATAAAAGAGGGACACTTATGGTCAAGACCTGGTCGGACGACAATCCGAAAGCCGCGTTGATGTCGCGCAAGCGAACGATGATCGTCGACGCCGCGCTGCGGGCCTTCCTTGAAAACGGCTATGCCGAAAGTTCGGTCAACCGCATCGCCGCGGACGCCGGTGTGTCCATCAAGACGCTATACCGTCACTTCGAGAGCAAAGACGATCTGTTCAGCGCAGTGATGCAGGCGGCCTGCTCGCCGTCCGGCACACTGCCGGCAGGCGCGTCGGAACCCACCGAACCGGGAGAGCCGCCCTGGTTTCGCGAACCTCCGGCCGTCGCATTGCCAATTGCGGGCGGGGATTATCTACGGCACGCTCTTTCGGGCGAACAGTTGGCCCTTTATCGCGTCGTCACGCGGGACGCGCCTCGCTTCCCCGAACTGGCGCGCCGCTATCGCGAGGAGGTGACGGGTACGCGCGACGCGATGTTCACGAGCTACCTTGACCGATGGCTGCCTGTCACGGGCTGGGAAGTAAGAGACAAGTACGGCGCCGCGGCAACCTTCGCAGCACTCCTGAAGGCCAGGCTTTTCGACGATGCGTTGCTCGGCTTAAAAAGCCCCAGCGAAGAAGAGATCGCCGAATGTGCGGGCGATGCGGCCGTCCAGATGCTCGCGCTCATGGAAGCCGGTCGGCTCTAGCGTCGTTGCGTCGTTGCTTGCCACATGGGTGCGATTTTGCCGTGCTGCAGTCGCGACTTGCGCTTGGCGCATAACGCCAGGCAGGGGTAACAAGGAGTCCTTTGAGCAATGCCAGCAAGTACTGCTTTCACCGGTTGAATCCGCCGTGGAAAGCGGACGTTCACATGCGTGAGTGATTGACCTCCCTAAGCACGTCTATGAACGCCCGCAGACCGGCAGGCACGTGGCGATGCCGGGATAGTACAGACAGAGCCCCGGGATGAACGGGCACCAATCTTCCAGCAATGTAACTAGCCGACCTTCGTTCAGCCAGTCGCGGGCTGCGGATTCCGGTACATACGCAAGGCCCAATCCATCGGACGCGGCCTCGACCATCAGCCCGTTGTGATCCAGCGTGAGTACGCCGGGAACATCGATCGCCACTTCCTGCCCGTGCTTGCGGAACTCCCAGCGGTAGCGTTTGCCGCTCGGCAGCCGTTGGCGAATGCAGTCGTGGCTACAAAGGTCGTCGGGCGTGATGGGCGGTGTTCGTCCGGCGAGATACGAAGGCGCGGCAACGACTACGAAGCGAAGATCATCGCTGATGCGCACCGCCACCATGTCGCGCGGGATCGACTCACCCAGCCGTACTCCGGCATCGAAACCTTGTTCGACGATATCGACCAGCCGTCCCTCCGCGACCAGATCGAGCGCCATGCCGGGGAAGCGCTGCAGAAAAGTCGGCACCACCGTTTTCAACAACAGCCGCGCCGCCCCCTCATTGGCATTGATCCTAAGCGTGCCGCTCGGATTGCCGCGCGCATCCGCGACGGCATCCAGTGCCTCGTCAAGATCGCGGAGCACGGGCGCAAGCCTCGCGAGCAATGCTTCGCCGACTTCTGTCGGTGCCACGCTACGCGTCGTGCGATTGAGCAGGCGCACACCCAGTTGGCGCTCCAATGCGAGCATGGCGTGACTTAGCGAGGAGCGCGAAACGCCGAGTGCGTCGGCGGCACGACGGAAGCTCCGATGCGCTGCGACAGCGGAGAACGCGGTGAGATCGGCAAGCGTCGGCTTGGTCATTGGTGACGGATTTTCACGGGGCTATACGCACTATAGAGACTTCTCTGACCAATGACGGATACCTAGACTGGGAGTCAGGCAATGCCAATCCACCCACTTTACGGAGAGTCACACCATGGTGAAGACCTGGCTTATTACGGGCACGTCGTCGGGCCTCGGCCGGCTACTCGCCGAGCGCCTGCTGCAACGAGGCGAGCGGGTCGTCGCGACGCTGCGGCGCGAGGGAACGTTCGATGATCTGAAAAAACAGTACAACGACCGGTTGCATGTGCTGACACTCGATGTCACCGAGGTCCGCGCGGTTCGCGCGAATATCGCTGCCGCATTCGAAGCAATGGGCCATATCGACGTGGTCGTGAACAACGCTGGCTATGGGTTATTCGGCGCGGCCGAGGAAGTGACCGATGAACAGATCGACCGGCAGATCGCCACCAATCTCACCGGATCGATTCAGGTCATCCGTGCCGCACTGCCTCACCTGCGCCGCCAGGGCGGCGGCCGGATCATCCAGGTCTCGTCCGAAGGCGGACAGATCGCGTACCCGAATTTCAGCCTCTATCACGCTACGAAATGGGGCATCGAAGGTTTCGTCGAATCAGTGGCGAAGGAGGTGGCTCCGTTCGGCATCGACTTCGTGATCGTGGAGCCGGGGCCGACGGACACGCAATTCGGTGCCGGCCTCGATCACGCGGTGCCGATGCCCGAGTACGACGACACCCCGGCCGGCGAGCTCAGGCGGGCGATTGCGTCCAACAGCTTTGCGATCCGGGGCGATGCCAGCAAGACGGTCGCCGCAATGATCGTCGCAGCGGACTCGGCGCATCCGCCGTTACGCCTGACGCTGGGCGGCGGCGCCTACGACTCGATCAGGGATGCGTTGACTGAGCGCCTGAGCATGCTCGAAGCACAGAAGGACATTGCGTTTTCAGCCGACTCGACAAACCAGGCGGACCGGCGCAGAGGGGCGCGCTGACGCAATGGCTGCGTCTGGGATGGCGAGTGATCGTTGACGTGTAACGGCGTAGCGTTGACCGTCCGGTCTCGGCCGAACCTTATGGGTTATGAAAAGTCATCAACAAGGAAAAGTTCGACGGCATGCCGGCCAGCGCCTGGTGATGGATGCCCATGCGTGGCGCAGATCGCGGAACGTGAGATTCGTCATTTCAGCCTCCAGCGATGTTGAGCCGGTACGTTGTCAGCCCGCGTTGAGCGCCTGATTACGAGTCGCCGCGTTCTTCACCGGCAACTTCCCGGCGCCCGCACGCGACGCCATTTCGTTCTCGCCGATGATCTTCGCGATCTCCGCATCGGCCTGCGCCCCGTACTGCGCAAAGACGTCGGTGTGATAGGCCGTCGTGCCAGCCGCGCCGAGCTGTGTGCCGGAATCGTTGCGGGTATCGGCATCGACCTGCATCGACAGGCCGATCCGCAACGGGTGCGCCGCAAGCTCACGCTGGTCGAGCTGGATACGCACCGGCAGGCGCTGGACGATCTTGATCCAGTTGCCCGTGGCGTTCTGCGCCGGCAAGACGGCGAAGGCGCTGCCCGTCCCCGCTGAGAAGCCGACCACCCGGCCGTGATATTTGACGCTCCCGCCATACACGTCCGCGGTCAGTTCGACCGGCTGGCCGATGCGCATATGCCTGAGCTGCCCTTCCTTGAAGTTCGCATCGACCCACACGCCGTCGAGCGGCACGATCGCCATCAGCGGCGTGCCCGGCGCCACGCGCTGACCGACCTGCACCGAGCGGCGGGCCACGTAGCCGGTCACCGGAGCCGGCAACGTATTGCGGGCATAGTTCAGATAGGCGTCGCGGACCTTCGAGGCGGCACCCTGCACATTCGGATGCTGTTCGATCGTCGTCCTGTCGGTCAGCGCGTGGTTGGCTTCGGCCTGTTGGCGGGCTGCGTCAAGCGCAGCCTGGGCCGAATTGACCGCATCGCGGGCGTGCGCAATGTCTTCGCCCGATACCGCCCCCGTGTCGGCAACCGCCTGACGACGCTTCAGGTCATTATTTGCGCGTGCGAGATCGGCCTCGCGCTGCGCAACGGTAGCGGCATAGAAATCATTGTTCACGTAAAGACCGCTGACCTGTCGCACGGTCTGGCCGAGCGTCGCTTCGGCGTTCAGCAGCGCGACTTTCGCATCGGCGCTGTCGAGCGTGACGACCGGGTCGCCCTGCTTGACGATCTGCGTGTCGTCGGCGTTGACCGCCACGACCGTCCCGGAGACCTGCGGTGTCAGCTGCACGAGATTGCCGCTGACGTAGGCGTCGTCAGTCGACTGGTGATAGCGCGCGTACGTGATGTAGTACGCGCCGTATGCCGCGCCTGCCGCGACCACGGCCATGCCGAGGAGAGCAAGCAGCAGCTGGCGCTTGCCGGGCGCAGTCGCGTTCGGCGCGTTGTCTGCGGGAGTGGTTTGTGCGCCGCTGGTATTTTCGGTGACTGTATCGGTGTCCGCCGTCTTGCGGTCGGACGTGATGCTATCGCTCATTTCAGATCTCCTGACGGGTATGCGAACGCGCCGTATCAACGCGCGGCGATGACGGGGCTGGAATGCGCGGCAACGTCCGCGCGACGGGTTTCATCTTTTGATGTATCGACATAACCGCCACCGAGTGCGGAAGCGAGCGCGATCTGCTGGTCGCGGCGGTTCATCTTCAGATTGGCAACGGCCTGATCGGCGTTCAGTGCATTCATGTCGGCATTGAGCACGGTGAGCTGGTTGGTCAGCCCGGCCTTGTATTGCGTGATCGCTAGCTGATCGGCGCTCTGCGCGGCCTGCTGCGCAGCCTGTGCGTCGACGAGTTGTGTATCGCTCGAACGGATCTGTGCGAGTTGCGTTGCAACTTCGGTCAGCGCGGTGATCAGCGTCTGGTTGTAGCCGGCCACGGCATAGTCAAACTCGGCGTAGCGGCCCTTCAGTTGCGCGCGCAATGCGCCTCCATCGAAAATCGGCAGATGGATCGCGGCGCCTGCCGAAGCCGTGCGGCTCGCGGCGGTAAGAAACCGGCCGAATCCGAACGCGTCGAGGCCGATGGCCGCGCTGAGGTTGATGTCCGGATAGAACTCCGCCTTGGCTTCCTTCACTTCGTGCGTCAACGAATCCACGCGCCAGCGAGCGGCCACGATGTCCGGGCGGCGGCTCACCAGATCCGCCGGCAGGTTGTCCGGCAGACGCACTTCGTCGCCAACGCCAAGCGTCGGGGGGACGATCGATAGACCACGATCGGGGCCCGCGCCGAGCAACGCGGCCAGCTGGTAACGGGTGATCAGAATGCTGCCGTCGAGTGCCGCGAGATTCGCGCGGCTCGTAGCGAGATTCGCCTGCGCGGTTTTACGCTCTACTTCGGTATCGAGACCGGTTGCGATACGGCCTGCCGTGATGCGGTCGATCTGCTCGCGGCGCCCGACCTCCTGCTGCGCGATGTCACGCAACGCATACAGCCGGGCAAACTGGTTGTAAGTGCGTGCGATGGCCGTATTCAGCGTGAGCTTGACGGCTTCTGCGTCAGCCTGGCTTGCCTGCACCTGCGACACGGCCGCCTTCAGTGCTTCGCGGTTCTTGCCCCACAGGTCGAGGTCGTATGAGGCGGAGAGCAGCCCCTTGTTCTCGGTCTGCCACGAGCCGGCGAAAGGCGGCGGGACGAGTGTGTTGGCGCTGTATTGCTGGCGCGTGAGCGAGTAGCTCGCGTCGACGTGCGGCAGCGTGCTGGACTTGGCGGTTTCGCTGAACGCCTGCGCCTGGGCGACACGGGCACGCGCCTGTTCGATCGTCGGGCTGCCCTTGAGCGCTTCTTCGAGCAGTGCCTTCAGTTGCGCGTCACCGAACTGGTCGACCCAGTCGGCTGCCGGCCAGCGGCCGCTCTCGGCCGGCACGCTCTGCGTGGTTTCGAACCGCTGTGGCTCGGCCATCTGCTTGTCGCTGGAAATGCCCGCATAGTTGGCGCAGGCGGAAAGCACGGCCGCGAAGATCATGGATACACCCAGCTTCATCACACGGGCGCCGCTCTCGGCCCGGAAAGACTGCTTATTCATTTTCTGACCTATCAGATAATTGAACAAAAAAAACGGACCTGCCTGCCCAGACTCAATCGCCGATGAACTTGCGAAGCAGGCGGCGCAGTTCTTCGAACTCAGCCTTGGTGAACTTCTTCAGGCGTTCGTTCAGCACTTGCGGCGCGATTTCGGGAATCTGGGCTGCCACTTCCTCGCCCTTCTCCGTCAGCGTCAGATTGACCACGCGGCGATCGTCGACACTGCGCGAACGTTTCAGCAAACCCTTCGCTTCCAGTTTGTCCAGCGTGCGCGTCATGAGTCCCGTGTCGATGCCAAGCAACTTCGACAGTTCGAACGGCGTAGCGGCGGCGCCACGCGTGAGCGCGAGCAGAATACCCATCTGCTGGCTGCTGATGTCGAGGTCCTTGAGGGCTGCATCCATCTCTGCGGTGATCATATTGCGCGCCTTGGTGAGCGTGAAGCCGACACTTTGCGTAAGCATGAAATTCTCCTTCGTGTAGTGGCCCATTGCACTCCCCAATTTGTTGATATTAACAATAACTGCATTATCAGATATTGTCAAGAATCTTTTGGTTCGTTTGATGATGCTCGATATCTTTCAGTCGATCAATGGCCGCCGGCGCCCGCTGCGCCCGCACTCGAGCCTTTACCGGGCTTCGTGACCCAGATCAGCGGAATGATCACGAGAAAGATCACACCCGACAGCCAGAACACGTCGTTCAGGCCGAGCATCGAAGCCTGAGTGTTTAACGACGTTTCGAAGAACGCCATGGCTTTGGCCGCACTGACATCGAGCGTCGCCTGCAGGTTGGCGATGGCGTCGACAAAGTTCGGATTGTTCACGCTCGCCTGTTCAGTCAGTCGCGCATGGTGCAGGATCGTCCGGTTGTTCCAGCCGGTGCTCATCAGCGACGTACCGACCGCGCCGGCGAAAATCCGCGCGAAGTTCGACAGCCCCGCTGCTGCCGGAATTTTTTCGGGCGGCAGGCCCGACAGGATGATCGCCGTGAGCGGCGTGAAGAAAAGCGCGGTAGGAATGCCCTGGAGCAAGGTCGGCAGCACCAGCGTGAACGGGTCGACGCCGGTCGTGTAGTGCGAGCGCATGAAGAACACGCCGGCGAAGCCGAGGAAGGCGAGCGTCGCCAGCACCCGTGCATCCGAGCGCGGCATGATCTTGCCCAGCACCGGCGCGAGGATTACCGCGAAGATGCCGAGCGGCGCGGTCACGAGCCCTGCATCCACCGAGCGGTAGCCGAGAAAGCCCTGGATCCATTGAGGCAGGATCACCAGATTCGCGAAGAACACCGCGTACGCGACCGAAATCGCGATGGTCCCCCCGAGGAAATTGCGTTGAGTAAAAAGCCGGAGATCGACGATCGGCTTCTTTTCGGTGAGCTCCCAGATCAGGAAGAACACGAAGCTGATTGCTGCCACGATGGTCAGCGCCCAGATCACAGGGGAATTGAACCAGTCGAGGTCCTTGCCCTTGTCGAGCATGATCTGCAGCGACGCCACCCATGCGATCAGCGAGATCAGGCCCACCTTGTCGAGCGGCAGCTTCCGTCCCGGCGTTTCGCGGTCGCGATAGATCGTCCAGATCACCCCGGCGGCGAACAGACCCACCGGGATGTTGATGTAGAAAATCCAGGACCAGCTGTAGCTGTCCGTGATCCAGCCGCCCAGCGCCGGACCGACGATCGGCCCGACCGTCGCGGTCATGGCCCAAAGCGCCAGCGCGCTCGAGCTCTTTTGCTTCGGGAACGAGCCAAGCAGCAGCGCCTGCGACAGCGGCACGAGCGGCCCCGCCACAGCGCCCTGCAGTATCCGGGCCGCGAGCAGCACCGGCAGGCTGGGGGCCAGGCCGCACAGCCACGACGACAGCACGAACAGCAGGATTGCCCAGACGAATAGCTTGACCGGCCCGACACGCTGGGTGAGCCACCCAGTCAACGGAATCGACACGGCGTTCGCGGCGGCAAAGAGCGTGATGACCCACGTCCCTTCATCAACGGACACGCCCAGATTGCCGGAAATCGTCGGAATCGCGACGTTGGCGATGGACGAATCCAGCACGTTCATGAAAGTGGCCAGAGCCACGGCGAACGTGCCGAGCATGAATCTGGCACCGTTCAGTGGCGGCGGGGAAACTGCATGTGTCGACGGGTTCATGATGCGTCCTGTGGGCTAATTCAGAACTCAGCTACCCGTGTGTCGGCAGTCAAAGTATCTGACATGTCAGCTATTCGAACAAAAAAATACCGGGCCATTCTGCCGGGACAGTGCACGTCAGCCCGTCCAGGAACCGTGGACCACGGGTGGTGGCCTGGCATTCGCGGGTTGGGTTCGTTGCACCATGTTTCTGATACAACATTATCTGACTATGCAGCTATATGCAAGAACTTTTTCGTGCTGCGTTTTTGTGGGTGCGCTCCGCTCCAACTTCCGGTGGACCCGTGGCCGTGGCGGAAACGTGCGACGTCAATGCCCCGTACCTCGGCCGGTCCGCCGCGGTGGAAAAGCCTGCTCAAACGGGAAGACGATTGCTGGAGGGGCTCAACCGTTGCATATCAAGAGGCGAGCAATGAGCAGATCCTCGCGTCGTGACTCGTGCAACGCGCCCTAGCCCGCGTGCCATGAGTGGTTCGCGGTCTTCATTCTTCGTTACCGGAGAACCTGGTCATGCGCGCGCTCGCCGAAGCGATGCGCCAGAGCCTCGAGCGCCGCCGCTTCGCCAAGGCATCCCGCACTGCGGCACATTTGTACCGATGCCCCGCAACAGGCCCAAAACGTTAGCTTGAAAATCCGCTCTTTACTGTATATATATACAGGTATGTTTGGATATACAGTTCTGGAGGGTGTCATGGAGCATCTGGTCCGTGTGCAAAATGAGCGAGACCGTCGCACGCTCGCGTGGTTGCGCGAGCATGTTGGCGACGCAGCCATCGTGGCCGCGGCGCGCCGGTGCGGCCCGTCGAAGCCGTACCTCTCGATGGTATGCCGGACACTCGGGGTGACCGCGCCACGTTTCAGCGCGCAGCGTCGGCACACGCCGAGCGCGACGGCCGAACAGTCGCTGGCGACAATCAGGCAGATCCTGGCTTCGCGGACCCGCCGTGCGACGCCCGTACCTGCTGGCATGCGAAGCGGATAAAAACTCCGCTGGCTGCTGACGGAATGACTGCCAGGGTGTCGTCACGATTCCGCCTGGCATTGGGCTCGCGACGACCGCTGTCGCTGGCTCGGAGTGCATTTCCGACAGCGTTTCTACAATGTGCCGTGGCCTGTGCCGCTGATCGAGACCGTGCATCCGCTGGAATCTCCCGCGACCGTCAAGGAATCCGGACCGTCCGCCGATATCCAGTCTTGACCTATACAGAGAACGGACCGGCATGCGCCCGAATATGACGATCAAATTTCGGTTGCTGGCGACGCTGACGTTGCTTGGAGCGTTGCTAGCAGTCACGGGCCTATTTGGGATCGCCGGTATGCGGGTGGCGAACGGCACGGTAAAGCAGGCGTACATGAACGACGTCGCAGCCGCTACTGCGCTCGGCCGCTCCAACCTGAACCTAACGGTCGTTCGTACAACCCTCGATCGCGTGCTCCTCCATCCGGAGTCACCGGATACGCCCGCGCTGCTCGAAAAGGCGCTCAATTACCTCGCAGTATCCAACTCGGCCTGGGCAGCTTACCAGGCGCTACCCGCTTCGGACGAGGAAGCGGCACTGTCGAAAGTGGTCGCGGACGCTCGCAGCGCGCTATTGAACAACGCAATCCAGCCGATGGTCGATGCCATGCGCAAGGGCGACCACGCCAGCGCCGACAGGCTGGCAATGGTAGATATTCCGCCGCTCGCCGCCGCGTTGACGCAAAAGACGGCTAGCCTCGCAACGAGCAAGGCGCGACGCGTTACCAGTCGGCGCAGGACCACTACAACACCTTGCTGGCCTTCACGCTGCTGGCGATCGCGCTCGGTCTGATCGCCTGCGTCACGAGCGGCATCACCTTGTTGCGCGCGATCTCGCGCCCTCTCGATCTGACAGTGCGTCACTTCGAGCGGATTGCCAGGGGCGACATGACCGGCAAGTTGCACTTCGATTCCCGCGATGAAATGGGCAAGCTCGTTGCCAGCGTCGGCACCATGCAGGACGGCATCGCCGCGATGATCGAGCAGATCGCGCGCGGCACGGATTCGATCGCGGCAGCGACGCAGCAGATTTCGGCGGGCAACAACGACCTGTCGCAGCGCACGGAATCACAGGCTGCGTCAGTGGAAGAGACGGCTGCCAGCATGGAACAGTTGACTGGCGCGGTCATGCAGAACGCGGAGCACGCGCGGCAGGGTCAGGCGCTCGCCCAATCGACCAACGACATTGCCGCCGCGGGCGCCGATGTGGTTGATCAGGTGATTGCAACGATGGGCGAGATCGACGGAAGCGCCCGCAAAATGAGCGAAATCATCACCGTAATCGAAGGGATCGCGTTTCAGACCAACATTCTCGCGTTGAACGCCGCCGTGGAAGCGGCGCGTGCTGGCGAACAGGGCCGCGGCTTCGCGGTTGTCGCGGGCGAGGTGCGCACGCTTGCGCAGCGCTCGGCGGTGGCGGCGAAGGAAATCAAGGAACTGATCGGCAACTCGACCGCGCGCGTAGCGGATGGCTCGCGGCTCGTCGGCAAGGCGGGCGAGACGATCGGTGAGGTTCGTACCGCAGTGCGCCGCGTGACGGCGATCATGAACGAAATTGCGACGGCTTCCGCCGACCAAAGCAACGGTATCGAAGAAGTGAATCGCGCGGTGTCGCAGTTTGACGAAATGTCCCAGCAGAACGCAGCGTTGGTCGAGCAGGCGGCGGCCGCCGCGGCGTCACTTAAAGAGCAGACCGACTTGCTGAGAATCGCCGCCGGGCGATTCCAATTGGGTCGAGCCCCGGTGTGACGCAGGGTATGCCGGCGACCGAGTGATCGGTCCAGTCGCTGGTTTGAATCGCAGCAATCCTGCTGCTGCCCAGTCGTTAGTCGAATTCGTGGTGTTGCGGCAACTGGTCGGTTATGGAATACCACGGTGCCTTGGAACCGACAAAGATGTGTGCACTCGGACGAATAGTGGGCGTGTCGCCGAGCGTTCCCAAAGTGACGTGGACGAACTCCCCATCACGAACCACTGAGAACATAAGGCTTCCGCATATCTTGCAGTGCACGTCGTGCGATGCTCTTTCGTCGCCGAAAATCAGCAGGCTGTCTTTACCCTGAGTGATGCACAACTTGTCACGCTCGATCCCCGCGAATGACTTGAACGCCGAGCCAGTGGCACGCCGACAGTTCGAACAGTGACAGTTCAACGCATAGACGAATTCGTCTCTCACCGCGTAATGGACAGCACCGCAAAGACATCTGCCGGCAAGCAATGGTTTCATAGCTGTTCTCTCTGAAAGAAGGCGCGGCCACAAGCCATTTGGGGATTAACGGTCATCATTATTGACGAGCTGGGAGTCGATGTCGAACGGCCGAAACGGGCCCGGCGGCAGCCTTCGCCAGCCGTAGTCGAAACCGGTCATGGCAGTTGCGCTCGCGCGAGGATACCCATTCAAGTCTTCGGTTTACAGCGCCCGAGCTCCGTTACGATCCGGCCAACTAACGGGCATTCGTAGCCCATACGCCAGTCATCAATGAACAGTCGCACGAGCGACTCCGAGTTTGCGAAGTCCGGCAACCCGGCAAACTTCGGTGCATGTCTACCGATAGAGCGTCAAGATACAGACGGTCAAGTTGGCTCGGGCTCCATTGTCTTCGAGCCAGATGCTCAGCAGCTCCCCGACATGGTCGGTTCGCAGCCGGCCGCCTGTTCGAGCCCGCACAACCCGTTGTCCCACCGCCAGATAGCACGGCAGTTCAGCACGGGCCGCGCCGTCGACATTGCTCGAATCATCTCTCGTCGAGTGCCGGGTTGAATGGCTGCAGCGCCAACAGGCTATTGCATCGGGTTGGGCTGTAGATCGACCGAGGGTTTCACAGGATAAGACTTCACTCGTATCCGCCGATAACTCAGGCAGGGTGCATCTGGACGCGGGACAGTCCACGGCGCCGCCCCGCGCGCTTACTCACGTGCGGCTCCGCACGGCATCTGCGCGATTTTCATTCGTTGCGACGAGGACTCAGGATGCACAAACTCAGTTTTACACAGAAGCTGTGGCTGCCGCTGATCATCAGCCTCGTCGCATTGCTCGCGATCTCAGTGTCGGCGGCGTGGCAGTCGCGCGAGACGCGCATCGACGAACGCAAGCACGACCTTTCGAACGTCGCGCACGTCGGACTCGGCATCGTGACGGAGTATGCGGCGCTGGCGCAAAGCGGCGCGCTGCCGGAGGCCGATGCGCGCAAGCAGGCGCTCGAGCGCCTGCGCGGCATCCGCTACGGCGAAGACGGCTACTTCCTCGTGATCAACTCGAAGCCGCAGATGGTGATGCATCCGATCAAGCCGGCACTCGAAGGCAAGGACCTCGCGAGCAGCGCCGATGCTGACGGCCGTCACCATTACGTGACGTTCGGGGCGGCCGCACAAGCGCCGGACGGCGGCTTCGTCGACTACGTATTCCCGCATCCGGGCGCGGCGTCGGCGCAGGCGGTCGGCAAAATCGGCTACGTGGTGCGCTATGCGCCGTGGGACTGGATCATCGCGACGGGTGCCTACGTCGACGACATCGACGCTGCGTTCATGCAGTCGCTGTGGCTGATCGGCGCGATGTTCGTGGCGGTGTCGGTGGTGCTCGTGGGGCTCGTCGCGGTGACGAATCGCAGCATCGCGCGCACGGTCGGCGGCGATCCTGCCTACGCGGCGAACGTGGCGGATGCGATTGCATCGGGCGACCTGACGGTGGCGATCCGCACACGCGATGGCGACACGTCGAGCCTGCTGCATGTGATGCAGCGGATGCGCGACGCGCTGACGAACACCATCTGCCAGATCAAGCACGCGTCCGACAACGTCGCGTGCGGCGCGAACGAGATCGCGAACGGCAATGCGGACCTGTCGTCGCGCACCGAGAGCCAGGCGGCTTCGTTGCAGGAAACGGCGTCGAGCATGGAGCAGATGACGGCGATGGTCCGCCAGACTGCGGACAACGCGCGAACCGCGAGCGAGCTTGCGGCTGGCGCAGCGAATATCGCGAACCGCGGCGGCGAGATGATCACGCAAGCCGTCGCGGCGATGAAGGACATCTCGAGCGAGTCGGGCCGCATGGTCGAGATCATCGCGACGATCGAGGGAATCGCGTTCCAGACCAACATCCTCGCGCTGAATGCGGCGGTCGAAGCGGCACGCGCGGGCGAGCAGGGCCGCGGCTTCGCGGTTGTCGCGGGCGAGGTGCGCAGCCTCGCGCAGCGCAGCGCGACCGCGGCGAAGGAAATCCACGAGCTGATCAGTCACGCGGTGGGCAACGTCGGCAGCGGCGCAATGCTGGTCGAACAGACCGGCTCGACGATCGTCGACGCGCGTGACGCGATCATGCGCGTGACCGGCGTCGTACATGAGATTGCGGCGGCGGCGGCAGAGCAAAGCGCCGGTATCGACCAGGTGAATCTCGCAGTCACGCAGATGGACAGCATGACGCAGCAGAACGCGGCACTGGTTGAGCAGGCGGCGGCCGCGGCGCAGTCGCTGAAGGAGCAGGCAATGACCCTGCAACGCGCGGCCGAGGCCTTCCAGGTGGACGACCCCGAAGCTAGCGGCGGCGCACCGTTCGCGCCGCCTATGGCAGCGCGCCGCGCCCTGTTCGCGTAAGGGCGTGCGCCGCGATTTCGCGGTGGGGTTCGTGTTCCGTGGCATGTGCGTGCGTTTCTTTGGACGCTCGCCGTTCGCCCCCTTTCTGCCGGCGGACAAGGAGTTGCGAATGTCGCAATGCTGGCGGAAAGCGGACGCAGATCACCGCGCCCCAAGCTGGATCATAGAAACCGTCGGCAACGGGCGAGGCGCTCAAGGCGCTGCACGGAACGGATGTTGATTGATGACGTCCTTGATCGCTCGTCTGGCGGCGAGTTGCGACCAACCGCTATTGCGACGCTACGCCGGAGGATCGTTTTAGCCGCTCAAGCAGCCACCGGCCCGCAGGGCCCGGCGGCGCGTCCTTGCGGTAGATCGCAAACATGGCGATCGGCGGAGCTTGCGGCTGGAAGTTCTCGATACGCAGCGGTACCAACTCGCCGGAAACAATATCGGCATGCACCATCGCCGCCGGCATGTGTCCCCATCCGAACGATGCCCGCAGAAACGCGTGTTTCGCACCGAGATCGGCGAGTCGCCAGGTCAGCGGCGAAAAAACGCCGAAGGACTTGCCATCGGTCAATGTCGTGCGATCGGTCAAAACGAGCTGCACGTGTTCTTCGAGCTCTCGCAACCGGATCACACGCCTGATCGATGCCAGCGGATGCGACGGAGCGGTGACGGTGACCATTGGGACATCAAGCAGTTTTTCCGCATCGAGCGTTTCGGGCACGGCCGGCATCGAGCCACTAATGCCGAGCCGGCACATGCGGTCCAGCACCAGTCGCACGACCGCGCCCAATGCCTCGACATAGAGCCGCAACGGAGTGTGGGGAAACGCCTCGCGGAACTCGCCAACCGCCACCGTAAGGGAGGCCATCGGATACATCACGTCGACCACGACAGACAGCTCCGGCTCGAGCCCTTCGGCGATAGCTCGCGCTTTCGACTTGAAACCGTCCATCCCGCTGACGACAAGGCGCGCCTGCGCAAGCAGCGCAGTGCCTTGCTCGGTCAATCGCGGATAGCGACCGCTCCGGTCGAACAACTGCACATCGATCTGGCCTTCGAGATTCGCGAGCGTCTGGCTCACAACCGACTGCGCCCTGCGGAGCTTGCGTCCGGCAGCGGAGAAGCTGCCTTCGTCGGCTGCGGCAATAAAGGTGCGCAACTGATCCATGGATACGCCGTCGAGCATGCATCGGCTCCTTAGATGCTATCCATCGAGAAATATAGGCTTCCACGATAGGGTGTCAAGACCTAACCTTCGCCCATGTCATCACTGACGGAGATTTTCATGGAACATCCTACGGACAGCCCCCAGCAGCTGGTCGCCCGCCAGATCGCGCTGCGCACCCGCGGCCGAGGGCACGGGCCCGTCACGCGGATCGTGAGCCCTTCGGACATCGGCGGACTGATCAAGCCGTTTGTCTTTCTCGACTACTTCGACTTCGAGCCTTCTGGCAACACGCTGTTTCCGATGCACCCTCACTCGGGGATCGCGACAATCACTGTCCTGCTCAAGGGCGAACTGCGTTACGAAGACACGACGGGCGCCGCAGGCGTACTGTCAGCGGGAAGCATCGAATGGATGCGGGCTGGCAACGGCATCTGGCACGACGCCAGCCCCGCCGGCCCCGGTCGATTTCAGGGCTATCAAGTCTGGGTGGCGTTGCCGCGCAGACTGGAAAACGGCACGCCGCACACCCAATACCTTCCAGCAGAAGCAGTACCGCGCAACGCACCGGTGCGTGTCGTGCTCGGTAGTTTCGATGGCATGGATAGCCCGGTCGCCGCGCCCGCCGGCATGAACCTCCTGCACGTGCGACTGCGGGCCGGACAAACCTGGCGTTATCAGCCGCCGGCCGGACACACGGTAGGGTGGACTCACGTCAACACCGGCTTGCTCGAAGTCTCGGGCGAGCTTCTTCGAGACGAACTGGCTGTCTTTGCTCCATCCGAAGACTCGGTCGAATTCACTGCGCAAGCAGACGCGGATTTCATCGTTGCATCGGCGGTCCCGCACCCGCACGACCTGACGCTCGGCTACTACTCGGTCCACACGTCGAATGAAGCTCTCCGCAAAGGGGAAGCCGAGATTGCGAGGATCGGCGAGCAGCTACGCGCTCATGGCCGCCTGCGCTGACCGGCAACCACCCACGCATCCGTTTTCTCTCTCTTCTCTCTTTGTTTAATTAGGAGCACAACGTGAACTCGATCTCGACGACTGCAAATTCTTACCAGACCCTTCCTCTGCTCGGCCGCATTCTCCTCGCCACCATCTTTCTCGTGAGCGGCTTCGGCAAACTCATGGCACCCGGTCTCACCATCGGCTATATCGCCTCGCTTGGCTTACCCGCCCCGATACTGGGCTACATCGGCTCAATGACGCTCGAACTGGCGGCAAGCGTGCTGCTGGTCGTCGGCTACCGCACGCGGTTCATCGCGACATTGCTGGCCGTGTACTCGATCGTTACCGCGCTGATCTTTCACCATGCGCTGGGCGACCAGAATCAGATGTTCCACTTCCTCAAAAACCTCGCGATGGCCGGTGGCCTTCTCCAGGTGGCTGCCTTCGGAGCCGGCGCGTACAGCGTCGACAATCGTCAGCGGACCTCCAGCACTTCCGTCGCGCCGGCACAGTAACGCGGCTAGAGACGCCGCCCGGCGTCTACGTTGGCCCCCTCAGTCCCAACCCATGCGGGGCCAACACGGCCCGCCCGCCTCATCGCTCAAGGCGCCTGGAATGGCTAAGGTCCGGATTCTCTATTACTCACGCATGGCCACATCGAAGCGATGGCGGATGCTGTCGCGCAAGGTGATCCCGAGGAATGCAATGACTACCGCTTCAGAATTGTTGCAGCAACACCTTGACCTGCTCGTTCACGACAACGCGGCATGGCAGAAGCTGATTGCCGACGACGTGGTGTGGGAGCTCCCCTACGCTGGCGGCATCGGACATCCGACAAAACTGAACGGCCGGGACGAGGTCATCCGCCACGCTTGCTGGTTCGTTGATACGGTGGCGGATTTCCGGTTCTTCGATCTCCGGATTCTGTCTGGAGCAAATCCCGAGCAGGCGGTCGCACAGGTGCGTGCCGAAGGCTTGATTAAGCCGACCGGCCGGACGTACCAGCAGGAGTACGTCGTGTTTCTGAGCGCGCGCGGCGGCAAGATCGGGCACCTGCGCGAATATTTCAACCCGATGCAGGCGGCGAAGGCGCTGGACGCAACAATTGTCGGCCTTGACTAGTCACCCGCCTCTACCGACTCTTGTACGAAAGGCAGCCAGTTGATTGGGGCGCAGCGGGCATTAAAGGCCGGTTGTTCGGGTAACGGTGCCGATCGACCTCAGGTGGCCGCGCCGGGACGCTCGCAGCAAGCACAATGCACGCGGTCCATGCTCACTTGCACACTTTACCGATAAGGGAACTCAGGCGCACAATCTGTGCGGATATTGCGGGTCCGCAGTCTTTTCCAGGCTTCCTGATTGTCTCGCGGCGACGCGGTATCCGATAACAGGCTCACCCGGGTCGCAATGCGCGCCCACCCATTCGGAACGCCCCATGAGCGATAAGTCTTCAGGCAGATATGAAGAACTGCTGTCAGGCGGCAGCCGTCACCATCAAATTTTTCCAAGGCTGGATGAAAGACAGTTTGCGCTATTGGAGAGATACGGCGAACGACGCAAACTGAAAACGGGCGACGTGCTGTTCTCCGAGGGTGATCGGCACATTCCCATGTTCGCCATCGTCTCCGGGACAATCGAGGCGACGAGAGGCTCCGGGGACAGTCTCCACGTTCTGGGCGTGCACGGCGCCGGCAGCTTCACCGGCGAGGTCGGAACGCTTGCCGGCCGCGCGGCGGTGGCGACCGCGCGCGCCACCTGTGACTGCGAAGTCATCGTTATCGATGAGGAATCGCTACGCGCGCTCGTCATCGCGGAAGCGGAGTTGAGCGAGACGATCATGCGGGCGTTTATCCTGCGGCGCGTTGCGTTCATCCAGGATCAGAACGGCGGTGTGCTGGTCATTGGCAGCTCGGCTTCCGCGGCCACGCTCGGTTTGCGGCATTTTCTGAGCCGCAACGCTCAGCCTTCGGCCTACTTCGATATCGAAGAGCATGAAGAAGCGAAGGCGCTCCTTGAGCGTTATGGCGCGACGGAGGCTGACATACCGGTGCTCATCACGTTACAGGGCGTCGTGCTAAAGCGTCCGACCAACCGGGCCGTGGCTGACGCGATTGGCCTGAGCCCCGATAGATTGAATGGTGAGCGGTTTGATGTGGTCGTGGTCGGCGCGGGACCGGCGGGTCTCGCGGCGGCAGTCTATGCGGCATCAGAAGGATTGAGGGTCGCGGTTCTCGACACCAAGGCTCCAGGCGGCCAGGCGGGTACCAGTTCGAAGATTGAAAATTACTTCGGATTTCCGACCGGTATCTCGGGACAAGCGCTTGCTGGCCGCGGCTTGTCTCAATGTCGCAAATTTGGCGCCGAAGTCGGTGTACCCGTCGAAGTACTCGGCATCGAATGCCACGACGCGCCGCCCTTCCACATCCGTCTTAATTACGACGAGCACGTGTATGCCAGCGCCGTCGTCATCGCTACCGGCGCTCGCTATCGAAAACCATCGCTGGCCCGCCTTGAGCAATTCGAGGGATGCGGAGTCTATTACAGCGCAACGTTTATGGAGGCCGCGTTCTGCGCCAACGAAGAACTGATTATCGTCGGCGGCGGAAATTCAGCCGGCCAGGCGGCGGTTTTTCTTGCGGGATTTGCACGTCACGTCCACATCCTGATTCGCGGCGACGGGCTCAACGCGAGCATGTCGAACTATTTGATCAGGCGGATTGATGCGGCTGCGAACATCACCGTTCATCGACGGACGCAGATCGTCGAGTTGAACGGCGAGTCACAACTTGAATCTGTCGAATGGGACCGGCAAGGTCATATTGAACTTAGGCCGGTCCGGCACGTCTTCCTGTTTCTTGGTGCACAGCCCAATACCGCATGGCTCGGCGATTGCGTTGAGCTGGACAAGAACGGCTTTGTGCTCACTGGCCCCGATGCAATCAACAAGTGGCCGTCCAACCGCCCTCCTCATTACCTGGAGACCAGCCGACCCGGCATCTTCGCAGTTGGAGACGTTCGCAGTGGCTCAGTTAAGAGGGTTGCGGCCGCAGTTGGAGAAGGTGCTGCCGCCATTCAGTCTCTTCACCAATATCTGGCTCTGGATGATTGACCTTGCCTGCAAGCGTCCATGCAAGATTGTTGAAGCATTCGACGAGAAGGCCAGACACAGCGAACACGGCGGGACCGCCGGCCGCCATCCAACTCGACGTATTTCGCGCACCGGGACCTGCGTTGCGCAGATCACAGATACGGCCGCGACTCTGTGACCGCATGACCTCTTTGCCAAGCCTCTGCGGTCGCATTTGCCAGCATTGGCAAGGTTGTCGCAAACCGTCGCAGGTCGAAGTTGTGCGGACCCACTCGTTGACTTGTTGCCAGGACCGTCTATGAGACGTAACCGGCTTTATGCCGGCGGCGAAAGACGTCTGAACCGTTTCCACAGCTTCTTCAATGCCTCATGATCGGTAGCCACACGCGATGCGAGATAACCTCGCGCGAACGCTGCACCCGAGGCAGCTTCGGGCGATATTTTCGGCACCGACTTGAGAAGCTGGTCGGCAACAACCGCGTCGTTCCGCCAGCCTAGATCATCCTGGAGCGCGGTCAACGCATCGACGTAATGCCGGACGGCGCGCCTGGGACACAGCGACGCGAAGAACTCGGTGGCATATCGGACTTTCTTCGCTGCAATGCGGGCACGGTGGCGACGGTCATCGTCGAGATCCGCAAGCCGCTTGCCACGTTTGAGCAATTTCCTGTGCCGACTACGCAGGACATCCGCCGCGAACTGCCTGGCGGGCCTGGCAATGCTCCCGCGCTGTTTGTCGGACATTGCGTCTCGCCATCCCTTTCGATTCAACCATATCGCGAGCTGGAGTACGAGCCGGGTATAGCGCGCCGACTCGACCGCGCCTGCCGCGCGCTGCCGATTGTTGACGGCGATCTGCTCGCACGCCTGACGTACCGGCAGGATTTCGTCCGCGCTCCCGCACGTCCCCGCACATTCGAGCGTCGATCCCGCGAGTACTTCCCAGTCACGCGCGGCACCGAGCTCTGATGCAATCCAGCGCAGTTCCTCGTCAAGACCGGCGTAAGCGGGAATCTCGTTTGCAAACAGGTCGAGCGCCGAGCGCAGCCGACGAAGTCCCACGCGCATCTGATGGACGCTAGACGGATCGTGGCCAGATACGACGCCACGTTCGTTCGCGTGGATCTGATCCAGACAGTTACGCGCGATACTGCAGAACGCGTCTTCGACCGAATCGCGCCTGTTCAGATGCACCGGTTGTGCCTTCACCGCGTCGCTGTGCTCCGCTACGAGCAGTGCGTAGCCGAGATCAGCTTTGCTCATATGGTCGATGCGCAGGGGCACGGTTTCGAGGAGTTCGAGCGCTACGCCGTACAGGTTCTCTGCTTGCCCGTGTTTCAACTCCAGTTCCACAGCCGCGATCGGAACCGAACCCGAGTCCGCCTCGACGGTCCCCTCGTCGAGCGCCACTTCGAGTTCGTCTCCAGACGCCAAACGCAATGGAATAGCGGATCGATTGATCCGCGTGACGAATACGGGCTTCAGCCGGGTGGCGGTCGCCTGGTCACGAATCAGCCTGCCGCAATCGGTATCAGCCGAAATCAGGTCCAGCAGCAGCTTCAGATCGGGCGTGTCGCCATCGACGGGCGTCTCGAACTCGTCCCTGTCGAACAGGCCTGCCCGTGCGGATCCTTCGAGCTTTAACGTCTGGAGGCGTTCGGGGCCGATGGCACGCACGCGCAGCGAAGCCCCGCACCAGTGAAAGGCGAGCTCGGGCGTGTCGAAATACGTGCTTGTCAGCAATTTGGGAGCATCCGCCGCGCTTTTCGATTGCGCGAGCAGAGGTGCGTGACGCAACCTCTCAAGATCTTCGATAGGAATTCGTAGCTTCAGCTCTCGTTCCATACCGCCTCCCCTTGCGTGTTGGACTCTCAGGCTACACCCAAACCGCCGGAATGCGCGTGGGTCGTGCGGCTCGCTGGCACGGGCGATGCAGGCCTGTCGACCCCACACCTGGCGCATGGTCGTCATTGCGAACAGAACGTCACTTACCTCTTGCCGGTCTCGGCAGCGCAGCCGCCGTTCGAATCTCTGCGGGTCGACTGAACCAAAGGCTGCAAGCGCGGGCTCAATTCGCCCACAAAGACTTCATTTGAACCCAACAGATCGACGTCAGCTCTACGTGCAACGAGTGCCCGCAACGACCGACGTCGGACGCTCCGCCCGCTGCGGCGAACCGTCAACTCTTCACAATTTCGTCCGCGCGCGGGAGTGACACTGAAAATGAAGTCCCTGCCTCGTCGGACCGCGCTTCGATCGTGCCGTGATGGGCCTTGGCGATCTCGTTCGCAATATACAAGCCCAGTCCAAGGTTGCCCGCTCCATCGTATTCGCTCTGATGGCCTGCCCCCCGCGTCAGGGGATCGAAGATGCACTTGAGCGTTGCGCTGTCGATGACAGGGCCGCGGTTGCTGACGTCGACCCGGACATGCGTTGCGTCGCCGGTCAACGTCACACGCACCGGTGTGTCCTGTGCCCCATACCTGATGGCATTGAGGACAAGATTTCCCAGCAATTGCTGCAGGCGCTGGCCGTCCCAGACCCCCTGTGAATCACCACTCACGTGCAACTCAATGTGCCTGTCAGGATGAATGGCACGCAACTCGTCGAGCTTGTCGGCGAGCACATCCGCCAGATTCACGCCCGTGGGCGTTATGTTGATGCCCAAGCCCAGTTTGGTCCGGTTGAAATCGGTCAGGTCGTCAAGCAATGCCTGTATCCGGGCGCCGCTACGTATCAGGCGGCCGGCGGCTTCCGATACTCGCTCCCCGGCATTGAGCGCCGCCAGATACAAAGCAGTGACCTGAATGGCCTGGATAGGGCTGCGCATGTCGTGCCCCAGCATGCCGAGCAGGAGATTACGGTTCTGGTCGACCTGCGTACTGAAAAAAGCGACTGACTCGGCAAGTGCCTGGTCGATCGCTTCGTTGAAGCGAATCACGTCGTCCAGGTCTGGTGCCCGGGGTGCGCAATAGTCCATCCACATGCGAAGCACGCTCGCGCGCAGTGCGCGATATTCCGCTGTGAGCTGGTTGATATTGAAGCCGGACCGTGCTCTCAGAATGGCGTGTGTTTGTGCGGCTGTTTCGGTCGCGTCGATCGGATTGGGCCCTCGCCCGAAGGATTTTTCGCGTTGTGCTTCCTTGGTTTGCGAAGTCCGCAAGTCCCTCGCCACTGCGAGCAGGATCTGCTGCGCGTGGTCGCGTAACGCCAGCGATTCCATGCTTGCCGCCGCCGGCAGGAGGGTGCCTGCGAACACCTCCCATTGCAGCAGGATCGGCTCCATGTCTCGCAAGATAAAGTCAGCAAGGCGCATGCGGGCATCTCCGGCACATAAAACGGGTGCCGAGGTCCAGGCACTGTACCTATGTTACGCCCGAATTAGGGACAATCTTTGTTCGGTAGATAACGCCGTTGAAAGCGAACGTCATCGTTACGTCAGGACGGTGGCCGCTGCGATCCTTCGGGTAAGTTAACCGGAAGCAGCCGTTCGTGCGACACAGCCGAAGGTGTCAAATTGGCTGCGCATTGGTGTCCTTTTCGGCGCTGGCTACGCATTGCCGACTGCGCCGCAGCGGAACCTGCAAAAGGCGCGTATGCTGCGCGGCGTCGCACTTCCGGGCGCTGCGATCATGCGTCGCTGATGCAGTAGCCAGTATCGTCAAAGCTGCGTGGCCAGCGACATCGATTGACTGGCCGACCCGCCGCGTCTGCGTTTCAATCAGCTGCTGCCGCTGCGCGCTCTATCGTGGATATATCGATCTTCTTCATTTTCAACATCGCCTCCATCGCACGCCTTGCGGCGTCGTGATCGGGCCCGTTGACGAGTTCGAGCAGCTGCCTGGGCGTGATCTGCCACGAAAATCCCCAGCGGTCCTTGCACCAGCCGCAAGGCGCTTCCTCTCCGCCATTGCCGATTATGGCGTTCCAATATCGGTCGGTCTCTTCCTGGCTATCCGTCAGGACCATGAAACTTACCGCCTCATTTGGCTTGAAATTGGGCCCGCCGTTCAGCCCTACGCAGCGCCGGCCGAGCACGGTGAACTCGACCGTCAACTCCGGACCCTGCCCAATGCCCGGTATAGGGGATACATGACCGGCATCGACACGACTGTCGGGAAAGGTGGCGGCGTAAAACTCCGCCGCCTCGCGCGCTCTACCTTGATCGAACCACAAGCATGTTACGAGTTCAGCCATCGCAATCTCCTTTCAGAAACACGCGCCGTTAACCGGTTTTGAGGACAGGCATTCGAACGTTCACACCATCGAGACAGTCGGCATTGACTTTCGATAATAGCCTGGCTGGAGAGTTCGAAATGCGCGCAAGCTCGAATCTCAAAACATCGGCGAAACAGTAACCAGAAAGGGCAACTGTCGGTGCGCCTTCAAAGTTGGGCGAGCCGAGCCAAAAAGGCGTCAACCTGGTGCTCTTGTGTGGCCCAGGACGTTACCAGGCGAATCACAGAATGATCGTTATCCGACTTTCTCCAAACGTAGAAAGCAAAGAGTTGCTTTAAAGCGGAAATGACAGAATCGGGCAATATTGGAAATACTTGATTCGTAGCCGTAGGAGCCTCGAGAGCGTAACCGCTGGACATGATCCCGGAGGCGAGCTTTGCCGCCATGGCATTGGCGTGCTTTGCATTTTCGAGGAAGAGATTCTTGACGCCAAATAACTCCTGAAACTGGATACCCAATAGCCGCCCCTTGGCTAACATGCCGCCGCGTTGCTTGACATGAAAAGCAAAATCCTCCGTCAACGCTGGATTACAAACAACAATGGCTTCACCCAACAGCGCGCCTACCTTGGTTCCACCGATCCAGAAAATGTCGACGAGGGAAGCAATATCGGCCAATGTCGCGTCGCTCTTGCTTGACGCCAATGCCGCGCCCAACCGCGCGCCATCGAGAAATAGAATCAGGCCCCGTTGCTTTGCAAGCGAAGATATCTTTCGCAGTTCGTCAAGGGAGTAGACGGTACCTGTTTCGGTTGCATCTGACAGATAGATAAGACGAGGCTTTGCCATGTGCGGAAAATGAGCATTGCTAGCCAGCGCGGCCTCAATATTGGCTGGCGTGAGCTTCCCGTCTACAGGGGGAACGACGATGAGTTTGTGGCCAGTTGCCTCAATTGCACCGGCTTCCCTGACTACGATATGTCCCGAGTTCACTGCAATGACGGCTTCGTGCGGACGCAGGCAGCTAGATATCGAAACGATGTTGGCCATGGTCCCGCTTGCGACGTAGTGGATCGCTCCTTCGAACGTGTTTCCCAAGCGGGCCTTGATCCGGGTCGTGGCCTCGGCAGAGTAAGAGTCTTCCCCGTATGGCGCCTGCTGGATGTAGTTGGAGTCCGTCAGGGCGCGGAGAATGTCGGGATGCGCGCCTTCGCTGTAGTCGTCAAGAAAGCTGAAAGTAGTCATCCGGTACTTCTGCCTTGGATGGAGGCCGCCCAGGATGGGCACGAGGCCAAAAACCCAAGGCTACCGATCCGTAACCTAAACGCCTTGTAAAAAATTGCCGCGCCGCCATCAGAAACGTGCGGGAGTAACGCCATACGCCTCACGAAACGCCCGCGTGAAATGGCTTTGATCAAAGAAGCCAACGGCGTGCGCAATTTCCGTGATCGGCATGTTCCGATTCGCGTTGATCAACGCCACCGCCTTTTCCAGCCGCATGCGCAGTAACCAGGCGTGAGGCGTCATGCCGATAGTGCGTTTAAATAATTTCAAGAACCGGAATCGAGCGAGGCCAACAAGGAGGGATAGATCTTCCAAGACGATTTTGTCGGCAATATGCGCCTCGACATATTCCCGAACAAGTCGCAGTTGCTGAGACGATAAGGCGCCGGCGATAGTTGTGGGGGATGGTTGTTTCAATCGGGAGAACAGTGACTCCAGCAATTCCAGAACGTAGCTTTCGTTCATGATCGGATCGTTCATCCCGTGCTGAAGGGTTGCGTGTATGTTCAGTAAGCGCTCTGCGAGGCGGCTATCTCGCAGCACCGCCGCGGCCTGTGAGGGGAAATAGTGCTCGCCCGTGATTTCCTCCCCGAAGCCATTCAGCAGCGCGGGCGACAGTCGAAACGTTTGAAGCGTGTACGACTCGTCGGCATCAGCAACCCCGTCGTGAACCTCGCCCGCAGGCATGAGCTGAATCGCGCCACGCGTGAGCAACAGGGATTCCCCACGGAACGATTGCCGTTGCACCCCGCTGGCAACGAGTGCGATATGGCAGTCGAGATGATAGTGCGGCTCAAAGCGAAACTCGGCAAACCGAGCCGTGCTCAGGATCAAGCCGGGAATATCGGTTGAGTGACTGTACTGGACTTCTTCCGGCATAACTCACCTCCGATTCGCCGCCGACACCTTGGAAACTAGCCCCGAACGTTGCGCTGTGAGGCCTTCATTATCCCAGCTCCCTTTCGGTCCGCATTCCGTGGCGAGACAAGACAGCGGAGCGACCCGGCGCATCTGCTCTGGTCGGCCGCAGAAGCGGTTTCCGATCTCTCGAAGTTCTCCGCGTTGAACCGGGAGACATGATCTACACCGGTACCCCGTAAGGTGTCGGCGCAGTAATGGGCGGGTGACGTGATGACCGCTGGCATCGAACGTCCCGGCGGACTCGCAGTGTTCGCGTGGGCTGAACGGAAACCATCTTGCCCATCTGCGGTGAAGTCTCGCCCGCGATACTGGGGCTGTTCATTCGGGAACTTGCCCGATGATCGGCCTGCCAGCGGGCGCGGGCGCCTGAATGAGGGTTTTCCCTTAATCGTGCATGCAGCTTTGTTAGAAGCGGAATGTTGGCTATCTTTGACTCACGATCGTCAGGCCAAACAAGAGAGGCAATCATGAAAGCATGCAACGTCGTGAATCTGCTCGTCGTCGCGGGATGCGTGACGCTGACGTCGAACGTGTACGCGCAGGCCAGCAACGCCATGCCGATGGCGTCGAGTCCGGCTGCAAGCTCAGGCAAGGCGACGCCAGCGGACAAGCAGCTGGCTCGCGATGTGCGCAAGGCGTTATCGAAAGCGCCCAACTTCAACGTGTCGAACGTATTCGTCAAGGCGCGCGGCGGTGTCGTGACATTATCCGGCAGCGTGCCGGACGGTCCTCAGATCCAGCAGGCCGCGGAAGTGGCGCAGGGCGTGCCGGGTGTAACGTCGGTGAGTAACCATCTGTCGCTCTATACGAAAGGGTACTAAACCTTCAAGGCGGCGCCGGGATGGACTGGCCGTTTTCAGCCGTGAATATCGCAAGAGGAGCCGACGCTGCGTGCAATTTCAAGCGCTGCTTTTGCCCCTTCGCCTTGCAATAGCGTCGGCAACCTTACGCCGTTCTTCGCCGCTCTCACTTCGGCATGAATCGACACGGCAATCTCAGGCGGCGTCGAGCTACAGTCAAGTCGCGCCGGAGCACGAACTCATATTCCAGCGCCGCGTGGTCATCGGTGCGCTGCTCGCGTGGCTGCCTGTCCGCCACCGCCCGTCGTCGAAACCAGCTCGCTTGCGATGATGATGGCGATGCTCGTCGAAAGCGACTGCATCACGCTCTTACCGCGCGCGCAGACCCGCGAGGGACCTAAGGCCAGCGCGATGGTTGCGCTCGAACTGGAGACGCCGGCGCCGAGCCGCATGGTCGGCTATGCGATGCGCAGCGACTGGCTCCGCACCGCGGTGCGCAGACGTTCGTCGAGCATCTGCGCGACGAGTGCGCGACGGCGTCGGCGTGTGAACGTCCGCTTCATGCACTGCCATGAAATTGCTGCAACAGATCGAGAAATAGATCGAGCGCACGCGTTCGCGGCCGCGAGATCTCGGTGATCGCGCTGATCCTGTTTTCGAAGAGCGGACCTTCGGGCACCTTGACGAGAGCCTGCCGCTTTGCGAATGAGGCCGCATAGAATTGTGGCAACAAACCGACATAATGCCCGGACAACACCAGCATCGCGACCGCTTCAAGACCCGACGCCGTCGGCCCGCGCTGCATACCGAGCGTGTTGAGTGCCTCGTGCACGAACGGTTGCGATCGATAGACGAGCGGCAGCGTCGCCGCATCCCGCAAACGGCGGCGCGCTACGTACAACTGCTGACGCTCGATAAACAGCGGCATATAGTGAAAGCCCGCTTCGCGCCGATACATCCCGCGAATCGCCACCTGCACGCGCCGCTCGCGTATCGCGAGATCGAGTTCGTTGAAGGTCATCACGCGCAATTCGACGTTCACGTCCGGAGCTTGCTCCTTGAGCGCGGCGAGCGCCTCGGGCAGATGACAACCCTCGTCGCTGACGATGTGCTCGACCATGCCGATCGATAGCGTACCGGACAACACGCCGCGCACGGCGTCGATCTCGGGACGAATGCGCTCTAGCGAAATCAACGCCTCACGCGCGAGATCGAGCGCGACCTTGCCCGCATGCGTGAGCACGAAGCCGGACGGCCCTCGCTCGCATAGCCGCGCGCCGAGCGTTTCCTCGACGTCGCGGATATGGCGGCTGATCGACGCCTTCGACATGTTCAGCTGTTTCTCGGCAGCGGCGAAACCGTTCGCCTGCGCGACCGCGCAGAAGATCCTCAGCGAGCGCAAATCGCGCTCGCTGAAGTCGGGGCGGGTCGCGGCTGCGGCTCGTTGAGTCTGTCGATCGGTCAAGTTGGAGCACCTTAAAGGAATCGGAAAGGTTTCGTTTTTCGAAACCATACCGATAAAAAAATCATTTTTCACGATCTTAATGGCGTCGTACATTCGGTCGCCTGGCCCAGAGCGCGAAGCCGCGGCGACCACGCCGTGCCCGGCCGGCACCCACACGTTTATTACGCGGAGAAAGCAATGAGAAACTGGTCCAGACGTTCCTTTGTGAGAGCGACGCTCGCGTCGGGCGCCGCTCTTGCGCTGCCGCAAATCGCGCTCGCCGAAGGCGGCACGCTCGCCGACATCAAGAAGCGCGGCACGCTGACGGTCGGCACCGAAGCCGCGTACGAGCCGTTCGAATTTGTCGAAAACGGGCAGATCGTCGGTTACGGCCACGACGTGCTGGAGCTGATGGCGACGAAGCTCGGCGTCAAGCTCGAACAGATGAACCTGCCGTTTCAAGGCCTGCTGCCGGGCCTGATGTCGCACAAATTCGACTTCGTCGCGACGAGCGTGGGCATCACGCCGGAGCGCGCCAAGCGTTTCGCGTTCAGCGAGCCGGTCGGTGTCGTGCGTTCAGTGCTTCTGGTGCGCGCCGACGACGGGTCGATCAAACGCGACCTCGACATCGGCGGCAAGACGATCGGCACGCAGATGGGCTCGTCCTCGCAGCCGGTTGCCGACGAGTTCGAAAAGGAACTGAAGGAAAAGACCGGCAAGGGCTACGCGGGCACCAAGCTGTTCCAGGCCTATCCGGACGTGTCGAACGCGCTCGCGAACAAAACCATCGACGTCGCGCTGATGCCGTCGAACATCGCCGCGGTGCAGATGAAGCGCCAGCCCAACGTGTTCCGTATCGCCGGCACGATCGGCCAGCCGAAGCTGCTTGCGTGGGTCGTCAATCCGGGCGACCTCGAGATTCGCAAGTTCATCAACGATTCGCTCGACGAATTCCGCGCGAACGGCAAGCTCGCCGCGTTGCAGGCGAAGTGGTTCGGTGCGCCGATGGACACGCCGCGCAACAACTATCTGCCGACCGGCGCCATCTGACGCCGCCATGTTCGACTGGATCGCTAAAGGCGGCGTGATCACGCCGTTCCTCGATGGCGTCGTCGCTGGCACGGCGCTCACGCTGGCCGCATCGGCCTGCGCGTTCGTGATCGGCGTTGCGCTCGGCATCGTGCTGCTGCTCGCGCGCATCTCGCCGATCGCGCCGCTGCGCTCGCTGGTCGTGCTGTGGGTTAGCCTGATCCGCGGCACGCCGGCGCTGATACACATGTTGATCGCGTATTACATGGTGCCGGCACTGCTCAATATTTCGGTCTCGCCGATCACCGCCGGCATTGCCGCACTCGCGTGCAACACCAGTGCGTACATCGTCGAGATTCTGCGCGGCGCGCTCGGCACCATCTCGTGGGGACAGCGGGCCGCCGGCTACGCGATGGGCATGCGCACCGCGCAGGTCTGGCGTCACGTGCTGCTGCCGCAGATGATCTACCGGTCGATTCCGCCGCTCACCAGCGAATTTACGATCCTGCTGAAAGCGTCGTCGCTGATGTCGATCATCGCGGTGCCCGAACTCGCCACGGTCGCGCGCAACGCGACGTTGCAAACCGATCTGCCGCTGCAGGTGTTCACGATCACCGCCGCCGTCTACTTCGTGATCCTGTTTCTGATCTCGGCCGCTTCGCGACTATGCGAGCGCCGCGTTTCGAGGATGTTGCCCCATGGCCATTGATTTCTCGATCGTCCGTGAAGCGATTCCTCCGCTGCTCGAAGGTTTGCGCGTCACCGCGCTCGTCAGCGCGATCGGCATACCGCTCGGCGTCGTGGCCGGCATCGTCGCGGCGTATGCGGCGCAGTCGCGCACGTGGCTGCGGCCCGTCGCGCTGTCGTACGTCGAGTTGGTGCGCAACATTCCGTATCTGATCCTCGTCTACCTGTCGTTCTTCGGTTTGCCGAAGCTTGGCGTGGGCGCATCGGCGATGACGGTCGCGATCGGCTGCACGGCGTTCTACACCGGCGGCTACTTTTGCGAAATCCTGCGCGCCGCGCTGCGCAGCGTGCCGCGCGGCCAGACGTATGCGGCCTTCTCGCTCGGCATGACGTTCTGGCAGGCGCAGCGTCATGTGATCGCGCCGCAGATGTTCGGGTTCATCACACCGCCGACGACGAGCCTCGTGATCATGATGTTCAAGGACTCAGCGATCTTCTCGGTGATGAGCCTGCCGGAGATGACGTACCAGAGCAATCTGCTCACCGCAAACACGTTTGCCTATACCGAAGTGCTCGGCACGACGGCATTGATCTACTGGATCTGCAGCGTTCTTCTCGCTGGCGTCGGCCGCCGTCTGGAGACGGTAATCGGACGCCGCACGCGCCACGTTTGACGCGCATCCCGCCTTTCATCTGGAGACACACGAATGAGCCACTACACCGTTGCGCCAAGCACCGGCCACCCGACTCTGCTGTATTCGGAACTCGATCTCGATATCGATAACCTCAAAGCCGATATCGCCGTGCTCGGCATGCCGTACGGCGCGCCGTATGCGCCGTCCGATTACAGCAACGATCAAACTAACGCGCCGTCGGCGATTCGTCAGGCGACCGATCGCGTCGCGCGCAAGCCAGACCACTACGACTTCGACATCGACGGTCCGCTGCTGCAAGGCCGCACCGATATCCGTTTCGTCGATTGCGGCGACGTGATTCCCGACTTGGCGAGGCCCGGCGAGCACTACACGCGCGCCGAAGCGGCCGTGCGCCGCATCGTCGCTGGCGGCGCGATGCCGATCGTGCTCGGCGGCGATCACGGCATCACGACGCCGGTGCTGCGCGGCCTCGACGCGAAAGGCCCGATCACGCTCGTGCATATCGATGCTCACCTCGACTGGCGCGACGAAGTGAACGGCGTGCGCGAAGGCCTGTCGAGTCCGATCCGCCGCGCGTCGGAGATGACGCACGTCGATCGTATCTTCCAGATCGGCTTGCGTGCGCAAGGCAGCGGCCGTTCCGAGGAGCTCGTCGCCGCGCGTGCGTACGGCGCGGAACTGGTTACCGCGTACGAGCTGCACGACATCGGCATGGATGCGGTGCTCGCGCGCATTCCGGACGGCGGCAACTACTATCTGACGATCGACGCCGACGGTCTCGATCCGTCAGTGATGCCGGCCGTCGCGGGTCCGGCGCCGGGCGGCGTCACCTTCGTGCAGGCGCGCAAACTGATCCACGGTCTGGTGAAGAAGGGACGCGTGGTCGGCATGGACATCGTCGAAATCCAGCCGGAGAAAGACGACGCGAATCTGATTTCGTGCGTGACGGCGGGTCGTTTGATTCTCAATCTGATCGGCGCGTCGATCCGCGCGGGGTATTTTGATAAATGAGTCGACAAATGACGACGCCGATCATCGACATTCGCGGCATCGACAAGTGGTACGGCACGCACCACGTGCTCAAGCAATGTTCGACGCACGTGAACAAGGGCGAGATCGTCGTGGTGTGCGGGCCCTCGGGCTCGGGCAAATCAACGCTGATTAAAACGGTCAATGCGTTGGAGCCGGTTCAGAAAGGCGACATTCTCGTCGATGGCACGTCGGTCGCCGCGAAGTCGACGGATCTGCCGAGGCTGCGCAGCCGCGTAGGCATGGTGTTCCAGCATTTCGAGCTGTTCCCTCACCTCGATCTGACGCGCAACCTGACGCTCGCGCAGCGCATCGTGCTGGGTCGCGCCGAAGACAAGGCGCGCACGAAAGCACGCGAGCTGCTCGATCGCGTCGGTTTGTCGGCGCATGCGCACAAGTATCCGGCGCAACTGTCGGGCGGCCAGCAGCAGCGCGTCGCCATCGCGCGCGCGTTGTCGATGGATCCGATGGCGATGCTGTTCGACGAACCGACGTCGGCGCTCGATCCGGAAATGGTCAACGAAGTGCTCGACGTGATGGTCGAGCTCGCGCGCGAAGGCATGACGATGATGGTCGTTACGCACGAGATGGGCTTCGCGCGCCGCGTTGCGCATCGCGTCGTGTTCATGGAGGACGGCGCGATCATCGAAGACAGTCCGACCGACATGTTCTTCCAGGACGCCGCCAGCACCGCCGCCAAGCGCTTCCTTTCAAAGATTCTTCACCACTGACAGCACTTTCATATCGACATGACCACGCATACCCGCATCCGCAAATTCAACACGCGCGAAACCTATCCAGAACAGAAGCTCGACAACGATTTGTGCCAAGCCGTGATCGCAGGCAATACGATCTATTTGCGCGGCCAGATCGGCCAGGATCTCGACACGCGCGAGTCGGTCGGCATCGGCGACGTCTCCGCGCAAACCGAGAAGGCGATGGCGAACGTCAAGATGCTGCTCGACGAGTGCGGCAGCAAGCTCGAAGACATCTGCAAGGTGACGGTGTACATCATCGATCCGCGTTATCGCGAGGCCGTCTACAACGTAATGGGCCGCTGGCTCAAAGGCGTGTTCCCGGTGTCGACTGGCATCGTCGTGCAGGCGCTAGCGCGCCCGGAATGGGTCGTCGAAATCGACGTGATCGCGGTGAAGCCGGAATGACGCTAAGCCGCAGCGCCGAACTGCTGAAGGCGTTGATCGCCTTTCCGACGATTTCGCGCACGCCGAATCTTGCGCTGATAGAGCACGTGGCGCGGGTGCTCGGCGCGGCAGGCATCGCGTGCACGATTGTCAAGGACGATGCGGGCAACTGCGCGAATCTGTTCGCGAGCACGGGGCCGGCGGACGTGCCCGGCGTGATGCTGTCAGGACATACCGACGTCGTGCCCGTCGAAGGCCAGCCGTGGACCATGCCGCCGTTCGAAGCGACGTTTCGCGACGGTCGTGTGTACGGACGCGGCAGCGCAGACATGAAGGGCTTCGTCGCGTGTGCGGTAGTCGCGATGCTCGATGCGTCGACACGCACGCTCAAAAAGCCGCTGCAACTCGCCTTGTCGTACGACGAGGAAATTGGCTGCGTCGGCGTGCGGCGATTGATCGACGTGCTGGAGACCGCGCCGGTGCGGCCCGAACTGTGCGTGGTCGGCGAACCGACGATGATGCAGATCGCGACCGGTCACAAGGGCAAGGCCGCATATCGCGCGGTCTGCTGCGGCGAGGAAGGCCATTCGGCGCTCGCGCCCAAGTATCGGAACGCGATCCACGTCGCGACCGACTGGATCGCGGCGATGCGCGCAGCGCAGCAGCAGCTCGCGCAACACGGCGCGTACGACGACGGCTACGACGTCCCCTACTCGACGATTCACGTCGGCACGATTCACGGCGGCAAGGCGCTGAACATCGTGCCGAACGAGTGCACGCTCGACTTCGAAATCCGCACACTCGCGAACGATCGCGCCGATGCGATTCTCGACCACATACGCGCGCGCGCCGCTCACGACGGCCACACGCCGCTTCCCGACATCGAAGAAGTGAACGCGTATCCGGGGCTCGACACGCATGTCGCGAGCGACGCGGTGCGCTTTCTCGAAGCGCTGCTGCCGCCGGACACGCACAAACGCAAGGTTGCGTTCGGCACCGAGGGCGGGCTGTTTTCGACGCGTCTGGCGGTGCCGACGCTCGTCTGCGGCCCCGGCGACATCGACGACGCGCACAAGCCGGACGAATACGTCGCGCTCGCGCAGCTCGACGCGTGCGATGCGTTTCTCGCGCGGCTGATCGGCGGGTTGCAGTAGCGCGTCTTACGCTTCAGTCGGCACGCGCGGCCTGGTTTCGACCGTGGCGCGCGTGCCGTACTGCACCGCCGATGCCACTGCGAGCGCGAGCGTGACCGCGAACGAGAAGCACCCGAGCACCATGCCGCCAAGCATAAGCGACGGGGAAGTCCGCCCCGTGAGCTCGATGCGACGACACGCACGGCACGACGCCAGGCAGCGGGAACGCCGCGAGCAGTTCGCTCCATCGCAAGATGTTCGGTCTCGCGTGACGGCTCGCCGAGCGCGACAATCACGTTTAGTGAGTTCGCGAGCCTGGAACAACTGCCGACACCTTAGGGTTTCGGCAAAGGGGAAATTGCTACGCTCCTGGGTAGCTACCCCACAGAGTCTGAATTTGCTATCTCCTGAACATGTACTCAAACGACCGAAGCCCTTGCGACGACGGTGGCTGCTATCAGAAGCTCTCCGGCTCCCGATAGCGAGCAACAACGAAGTCGACAAAACTTCGCGCGCCGGCGAACAGGGCCGGGGGTTTGCCGTCGTGGCGGCCGAGGTCCGCACGCTTGCCCAACGCAGTGCGACGGCGGCCAAGGAAATCAAGGATCTGATCGGCGAGTCCTTGACCCGGGTGGATGCCGGCTCGAAGCTCGTGGAGGAAGCGGGAAGCACGATCAACGAAATCGTCCACGCGGTGAGACGCGTGACCGACATCGTGAGCGAAATCTCGTCGGCGTCTGAAGAACAGAGCACCGGTATCGAACAGGTCAATACGGCCGTCAGTCAGATGGACGAAGTGACCCAGCAGAACGCCGCGCTGGTCGAAGAAGCCTCCACCGCGGCGCAGTCAATGGCCCAGCAGGCGCAGGCACTACGTGAAGCGGTGGCGTCCTTCACGATTGCCGATAAGGGGCCATCCGCGTCGGCCGGCACGGACAGTTCGCCCGCCCCCTCGTGCAACGTCGGATGAAATGACGTCATTCACTACCGCGAACAGGAGAACCGTGATCGCGGCAGATACCGGCGCTGCGGACTGGCAGACATTCTGAGCGGGTCTGACAATTGAACAATACTGACGATGTGCTGGCCCAGGTAGTCGAACTGATGGCGGCCAACACAAAGAAAATGGGTGCTCTTGGCGCGCGGGCGATGGTGTTGGGCAAGTTTCTGGAGGCCGTCCTGCCCCACCTCACGACGTTGCAGCGTATCGAGATCACCGGGGCATTCCGGCAGGGCATTGAAGAAGCCATGTCGCTGATGGACGATGTGGCCCTGCCCGCCGAATATCATTCGGCACTGCTTGACCTCACTAATGCCATTCTCGCCGCACTGGGTCAGCGACCGTCCAGGCCACGATAGCCGCAGCCTCGCCATTTCGTCCTGCCTGCGGATAGGGAAGCCAGCCCGTGCCTGCGTTGCATCTCATGCTGCGGTCACGATCTCTGCAGCGCGCGACCGCAATCGGACCATGCCCGGCGCCTGGGCGAACGGCATCGACAGCGAGTTAATGGAAAAGGAGACGTCCAATTGAAAGCAAGAATACCGTCGCCGGTCATCACCGATGGTCAAGACGCGTCGAACAGCAAAATGGTCGAAGCTGAATACGTCTACCTCGGACGGCAGCCGATTCTTGACCGCAGCGGAGCGTTGACCGCGTTCGAATTGCTGTTCCGCTCCGGGACCGCCAACCTCGCCCGGATCACGGATGAAACCGCTGCCACGGTGCAGGTTATAACGAGACTGATCGGTGACGTGGGGATTAACGCCGCGCTGGGCAGTCACGCCGGCTATGTGAACGTCGACCGGGCGGCGTTGATGTCCGACACGGTCCGGCTGTTGCCGCCTGAACGCTTCGTGCTCGAGATCCTAGAAACGGTGACGTTCGACGAAGCACTCTTCAGGCACTGCAACGATCTGCGGCGCGCGTGCTTCCGCGTCGCACTGGATGATGTTTCGCAGGTGTCCCCGCGCCTGCTCGCCTTTCTGCCGTGCGTCGATATCGTCAAGATCGACTTCATAGGATGCCCGCGCGAGTGCCTTGCCGAACTGATCGGCGCCGTCAGGCAGCAGGGGAAGGTATCGATCGCCGAGAAAGTCGAAACACCGGAAGACCATGACGCCGCCATGCGCGCCGGCTTCGAACTGTTTCAGGGGTATTACTTTGCAAAACCGCAGATGCTGAGATCGCGCCTTGGTACGTCACCGCCGGGCGTAGACGGCAGCCGCGAGCGGACGGCCCCTGAGACTGTTCTACCCTTGGCTTCCGGGTCGCTCTCCCCAGATAGCTTTAGCTGAGGCACGGCGAAAGCCGCCGGGCCGTCGCGAACGCTACGGGCATCGGTGCGAAGTCTGCTAAGGCGGAGACGCCCGCAGGCAAAAACGCATAGTCTCAAAGGCTTTTCCGCCGACATCCGCGTGGCCGGATCAAGGAATCAGCCAAAGCGCCGCCGCATAGATGACGAGGGATACAGCAAACGTGATCGCCGTGTAACCCATGACCCGCTGAATGCGAATACCAGCGATAGCCACCACGGGTACGGCCCAGAACGGTTGCAGCATGTTCGAGACGTTTTCGGCCATGGCAACTCCCATGGCCGTGCGCGGAACCGAAGCATGCAGGCTAAGCGCAGCGGGAAGGACGAAGGGGCCCTGAACAGCCCAGTGCCCACCCGCACTCGGAATCAGCAGCGTGATGATAAGCGAACTGAAGTAGCTCAACACAGGAAGTGTGACCGGCGTCGCGATCGCAACGAAGGTCTTGGCAATCGTCGACGCCAGGCCGGTCCCTGTCATGATGCCCATGATGCCGCCATACATCGGATATTGAAGCAGCATCGAACCGGTCTGCCGCGCCGCGCGGCGAATCGCATCGGCGTACGCGATCGGTGCGCGCTGTAGCGCCAGTCCCAACAGCAAAAAGATCAGGATCGTGGTGTTGATGTCCAGTTCGAAGCCCTTGCTGTACCACGTCATCGCCAGATAACCGACGCCCAACGCCAGCACGAGCAGCGTACCGAGCATTGACCGTTCAGCGCGCGCAGCGAAAGACGATGCCTGCGCACCCCGTGCATGCGGATCTGCCTCTGCCGCGGCTGCAGGCTCCGGCTGAGCTTCATTGAACGCGACGACATCCTCTTGCTTCGGATGCATCCTGATGAAGATCGCCGTCATCACGACAACAACCAATACGGTTGGGATGAATACGAAAGGCGCGAACACCGTCTGAGTCAGCGGAATTACCTGCCCCGTGGCTTTCTCGACAAGGTTTAATGCGTTGCCATGCGATGCCTGCGATAACGCAATGGAACTGGACAAGCCACTATTGCAGACAGACCACGCCGAGTAGCTACCCGCAACGAGCCATGCAAAATCAACTTTCACACGCTTGGCAATTTCTCGCGACAGCAGTGCGCCAACAACGAGGCCGAGCCCCCAGTTGAGCCACGCAGCCACCGCGACGATCGGGAAGACCAACAGCGCGGCGCGAGTCGGCGAATGTACTCTGGCAGCCATTGCCCGCAAGCCGCGCTGGACGAGCGGTGCGTCGGCGATCGCGTACCCGGTCGCCAGAATCAGAATCATCTGCAGCGCGAAGCCGAGAATGTTGAAGGTGCCGCCGTACCATGAGGTCAGGATCACCGGCAACGACGCGTGCGGCGCGAACACCACGGCCAGCAAGGTCACAACGACGGTCAAGCCAATTGCAAGGACGAACGGGTCGGGCATGACCTGCTCGAACACGTAGACGAGTCCAGCAACGACGCTGCGACGACGCGCACTGCCGTCTGAGACGGCCGCATTGGTATCTCTGTTGCTCATGATGCTTTCCAGTCCTTTGATCGCGATCCACTCAAGCAGCATTCCGTGGCACCTAAGCCTGGCGCGATCCGGTACGCTTAGCTGACAAATGGCATACGCCGCAATGGCATATCACCGCGCCGCACCTTACACGATTCACGCGTTTATTGCAGCGAAGGCTACACGACCCGAGACGGACTTGATAACGGCACGCGAAAGAGGCGCTGGCAAGACAAGCAGGTGTCCCCCCTGCACCATCAAGCATCAAACTCAACGACGGTATTATCGAAGCCCGCCGCAAGTGGCAACGCTCGCACTCCGATGGTCGGCAAGAACGTGGGCCGACAGTTTGATGGGGAACGTCAGCCGGTGAACGCTCACAGCCGCACGCCATCGGCAGATGTCGACCCTTCTGAAACATTCGGCAAGTTGCCCGGCAAACGGGGGTTCCGGAGGGGCAACGACCCGTTGCCATTGACTGGTGCCCGGGCCGGACTTCGGCCATTGCGGAAGTTCGCGCGAATGGGCGGATCTGACATGTAAGTTCCCGCAGCTGTTCGACGCCACCACTTTAGCTTCGCTCCCCCTCGCAGTTACCTCCGTAGGGCACGTACATAAGCGGTTGGTATGCGCGATCAAATGTCGCGCGTGCGCGGGATAACAACTGCCTGGCCGTGCAATTTGCCTTCCGCATCGAGAAGTTGCCACAGTGTTGCTTCTTCGATCATGAAGCGCTGGCCTGACTTGGTGACACGCACGCCCTTGTAGCCTGCCTCATAGCCGAGCCGCTGCACGCGTTCGAGGAACTGCTGCCGCTCCTCGCGATTCGGGGCCTCAGCTGAGAGCCGGGACGGCAGTCGGGTGATTTCATCCCAGCTATATTCAAAGCGGCGCTGCGCGGCCTTATTGCCATAAATAAAGAGCGGGTCGGGATCGGTGTTGTGCGCAAGTACTGCGAACGGTGCACTCTCATAGAGCCATTCGCTAGCTTCGACCACGGGCATGGCCTGCGGCACCAGGGGGAGACCAAGCACCCGGGCGTAACTATCGGTTAGGAGCTGGTAGAAAGCTGGATTGCGGTGGAGTGGGGTCATCTAAGGCATCTCTACGGAGATCGTGGGCTCAGTGCAAAGGCGGAGGCATTCACGATACAGCATCTTCAGGCGAAGTGTTTGCATCCAGCGGTGGCAAGGGGGTGGTGATTGATCAATCGGTAGGTAAATGGGCGAAGCGGACGCTCTGCTATCCGAGGTACGCAAGCGGCCAAGGAGCGCTCCTGGCCGCCCCCTGCCTGTCGGCCATCGGCAGCAAGCGACCCGTGGCAACCTTTCGGCCCGCGCTTACCCCCGGCGTCAGACTACTTGTCGTGTTATC
>NZ_JARESU010000220.1:0-9147 GCF_046027075.1 Paraburkholderia sp. RL18-085-BIA-A
CCCTGAAGGGGGAGGTTTTAACCACTGCCTTTGATAAAAAATTACAGACCAACTTGCAGCGACGTGCAGATCGTCCGTCGTTGGGGCGCCACGCCAGCACTCCTTCGAGAGTGCGCCCCTCGTTTGAAGCTACCGTTCAGCTCGCGAGCAGCTCACGCAACGCCTTATCGAGCACTTCGATGTCGACGGGGCTCGTGCCCGGACCGCCGGCAAAGTGCCCCCAGATGGAGTCCACAACGCGCAGCTCGGCGTTGGGCATATGCTTGACCTCGAACGCGCTGTCTTCGGGGGGAAAGTAAAGATCGCTCTTGCAAGGCATCACGATCGCTTTCGCGCGAATCGACGAAAGCGCCTTGACGAAGTCATCGTTGTAGATCTCGTTATTGCTGATATCGCCGTTTTGCCAAGTCCATAGCATGCCGAGCAAATTGTTGGCGTCCTTCGACAGCAGCCACCCCTCCCAGAACCCAACCAGAAAGTCTTCGAGCGACGCATAGCCGAGCTTTTCGAGATCGAGCTTCTCGCGGTAGAACGTCTGAGACAGACCCCACCCTGCATAGACGCGCGCCGCCGCACGCAAGCCTTTTTCTGGCTGCGCATCGTACCAGCCGTCCCGGAACGCCGCGTCGGCGGTCAGCGCCGCCTTGACGCCTTCGAGGAACACAAAGTTATGCCGCGAGCATTTCGAGCTGCCCTGAAAAGGCAAGATACGCTCGACCATCTCCGGGTAAAGCGCGCCCCAGTGAAACGTCTGCAATGCACCCATGGACCAGCCGGTCACGAGCGCGATCTTTTCGATGCCGAACAATTCCGTGACGAGCCGCCATTGCATACGCACGTTGTCGTAAGCGGTCACGTTAGGAAAGCGTGCTTTTCCGTATGGGACGGGCGTATTACTGGGTGAAGAGGAAAGCCCGTTGCAGAACATGTTGGGCACAATGATGAAGTACTTGCCTGGATCGAGTGCCTTGTCCTCGCCAATCAACCATTCGTTCTCGTAGTGCTGCCCCGAATACCATGTCGGGTACACGATCACGTTGTCTTTCGCGGCATTGAGCGTGCCGTACGTCTTGTACGCAAGCTTCGCGTCGGGAACACGCAAGCCGCATTGCAACACGATGTCACCAAGAGAATAGATTTTGTAATCGGACATATTCAAACAACCTTTAATGAAGACTCAATGAGGTAGACCGGCATGCGCCCCGGTGCGCCTGACAACGCCACCGGATCGTCAAGCGCGCTTTGCCGCGACGCTCGCTTTTTTCGACATCTGCATGATCAATCCATAGACGATCGCGCTAACGATGAATGCGGACACGGCCGTCGAAAGCGTGGGGAATTGTTTCTCGACGACATACGCAACCACCGATCCGATCGCCCACGCGGCAAACGCCTGCGCACGCCATTGCCGGTCGATACCGGCACCGGGCCGCGCAAGATAGAGGTCGACAATCACGATCGCCCCGATCGGCGGAACGATGATGCCGAGCAGCGAGAGCCAAGGAATGAACAGCGCCCAGACGTTGGCGGCAGCCACGACGATTCCGATGGCGGCCAACACGACTGCGGCCGTGCGCATCTTCACGCCTACGATCCTCGACCAGCCGACAGCGGAGTTATAAAGACAGTGGGCGCAAACGGAGCCAAGGCTGCAGAACAGGAAAACGACGGCAACGGCGCTCAACCACGTCTCGTGCTGATGGAGCATGTAGCCGAACAAATTGTCCATGGCGAACGGCTGCGGATCGGGCAACGCAATGGCCGCCGTCATGATGCCGCCCATCAGCATCGCATAGCAGTTCGCGAACGGAAACGCCGTAAATGTCGCGATCACCGAGTCGCGGCCATTCTTCGCCCAGCGGTTAAAGTCGGCCGACACCGTGCCCGCATCGACGAAGAGGCTGATCACAATCGTCAGTCCGACGCCGAATGCCATCGACGATGTTGGATGCGTGCCGTTGTACGAGAACACAGTGCTCCATCCCGCATGGCCTGCCGCATCGACGGCCACCCAGGTCCCCAGCACGAGAAAGAGCGGCACCGAGATCATGCCAAGCCAATGAAGACCGCGTATGCCCACGAAAGTCACCGCAAGATACAGCAGACCCGCGACGCACGTCATCGCAAGATAGCTCGCGCCCGAAGATGCATGAATGAGATTGCCTGTGATGCCGGTCTGCACCGCGTACCATCCAAGCAGCAGGCTGGAAAGCAGGCCCGAAGCCAATGCGTAGCCTTTGCGCCCGAAGACGCGACTCGCAAGCAGCGCAAAGTTGAGCCCGTGTTTCGCTCCGAGGCCGCCGAGCAAACCAACATATGCGAACATCAGCAAGTTTCCGAGGACCATCGCGGCCAGCGCACGGCCGAAGCCCATTCCCGCGACGAGGATAGACCCGGTCATCGCACTCGTGATGATCATCGGAAAGCTGATCCATACCGTTGCTACCGATAGCACGCTGCGCCGCGCCACCTGCGGCACCGGCACGTGCTCGTACTCCTCTCCGAGCACATTTTCGAGCGCCGTTTCACCACCGGCGCCTATCGATTGTGGAGATGACATGACGTATTTTTCCCCGTGAGGTCTGTGCCGGCATCGCATCGGCGCAGATTCGAGTTGCAAAAAAAAAGCCCACCCGAACGCCTTTTCAGGCGTTGGGTGGGCTCTGTTGCCCGTTGCGTTCGTCGCTGTTGACGAACCGGTTGTGTCGAAGACGGGCTCAAGCGTCGAGCGCCAAAAACACGCTGTCAAGCGATTTTGATCAGCCTCGTGCAGACTCATGCGCAAAGCGGGAGCGTCGTGTCGATCGCAGGTTTCGGTAACGCTTGACAAGCGCGCGGCAGCTTCGTACGCTACGCAACGATCGATGCGTTTGCTTGCCGCCAACATTGCCGGCAACGCGCAAAAGGCAACAAGGCCCGAACAGACTTGCGAGTCTGCTCGGGCTTTTTTTTCGTCGTTTTTTTGTTTTCCCGCCCAAACCCGGAGAAAAGTAATGCGTCATGGTGATATTTCCAGCAGCAACGACTGTGTCGGCGTAGCCGTCGTGAACTACAAGATGCCGCGCCTTCATACTAAGGCGGAGGTCCTCGAGAATGCGCGCAAGATCGCGGACATGGTAGTCGGAATGAAGCAGGGGCTGCCGGGCATGGACCTCGTCATCTTTCCCGAGTATTCGACGCACGGAATCATGTATGACCCGAAGGAGATGTACGACACGGCGTCGACCGTTCCGGGTGCTGAAACTGAGATTTTCAGTGCGGCGTGCAGAAAAGCCAATGTGTGGGGCGTCTTCTCTCTCACGGGCGAGCAGCATGAGGAACATCCGCGCAAGGCGCCATACAATACGCTCGTGCTCGTGAACAATCACGGCGAGATCGTCCAGAAGTATCGCAAGATCATGCCGTGGACGCCGGTGGAAGGTTGGTATCCCGGCGACTGTACTTATGTCTCGGAGGGTCCGAAAGGCCTCAAGGTCAGCCTCATCATCTGCGACGACGGCAACTACCCGGAAATCTGGCGTGACTGCGCGATGCGCGGCGCGGAACTGATCGTGCGCTGCCAAGGCTACATGTATCCGGCCAAAGAGCAGCAGGTCATGGTCGCGAAGACCATGGCGTGGATGAACAACGTCTACGTCGCTGTAGCAAACGCCACCGGTTTCGACGGTGTCTATTCGTACTTCGGTCATTCCGCGATCGTCGGTTTCGATGGACGTTCGCTCGGCGAATGCGGGACAGAGGAAATGGGCATTCAGTATGCCGAACTGTCGACAAGCTTGATTCGCGACGCCCGCAAGAACATGCAGTCGCAGAACCATCTCTATAAACTTCTGCACCGCGGCTACACCGGAAAGATCAATTCCGGTGAGGACATTCATGGCGTCGCGACGTGTCCGTTCGAGTTCTACGGCAAGTGGGTCAACGACCCCGAAGGCACGCGCCGCGAGGTCGAGGCCCTCACACGTGCGATGCCCGGGACGCCCGAGTGCCCGATCGAAGGTATTCCGCACGCCGAACCGGCCCACCGGTAAACATGCTTCGCGCCGGGTAACCGGCGCAGCGAATCACAAGGGACGACGCCAATGCAGGATATCCTTACGCAATACAGAATCGGGACGGAGCCTTACTACCGGCCGATCGATCGGGAAATCGAATTATTTGCCGCGGCCTACTCGCGACGCTTGCCGATGATCCTGAAAGGGCCTACGGGGTGCGGCAAAACGCGCTTCGTCGAATACATGGCGTCGCGACTGAACAAGCCGATCGTGACCGTGGCTTGCAACGAGGACACGACCGCGTCGGACCTCACCGGCCGCTTCCTGCTGAACGCCGAGGGCACTGAATGGCATGACGGGCCGCTGACCGTCGCGGCCCGTCATGGTGCGATCTGCTATCTGGATGAAGTCGTCGAGGCACGCTCGGATGCGCTCGTCGTCATTCACCCGTTGACCGACGACCGCCGCGTGCTGCCGCTCGACAAGCGCGGCGAACTGATCCATGCCCATCCGGACTTCCAGTTGGTGGTGTCATACAACCCCGGCTACCAGGCGTTCGGAAAGGACCTCAAACCGTCGACGCGGCAGCGCTTCGGCGCAATCGAGTTCCACTACCCCGACGAGGCCACCGAAGCCGATATTGTCGCGCATGAAGGCGCCGTCGATCATGCTATCGCCATCAAGCTCGCGCGCATTGCCGCACAGTCGCGCAAGCTTCGTGGCCGGGGTTTGGCCGAGGGTATTTCGACGCGCATGTTGGTGCATGCTTGCGCATTGATATGCGGCGGAATTGACGCTCATGCCGCCTGCGCACTCGCGATGACGCGTCCGCTCACCGACGACGAGGAGGTGCGCACCGCGCTCGACGGCTTCGTGCGTGCGCAGTTCGGAACGTGATTGCCATGCCGACCGAACGCGCAGGCGACACGCCATCGGCAGCCGGGCAAAGCGACGAGGCCGCATCGTTGGCCAGCACCACGCGCATCCTCGAGTGCTATGCGGCGGGATTCGAGCTTCGGTTTGCCGATTCGCTCGACGCCGCGGCCGAGCGAACAGCATTACCGATACGCGTCTCGATCGACACGAACGCGCGCACATCGATTAGCGCAGGCGCGATACGCGTTGCGCAGGCGCCTGTATGCGACGGCCCCGCCGCTGCTCGACTATATGAAGCGTCGGTCGCTCACGCGCTCGCGCATTTGCGCTACTCGCGCCGCGCTTTGCCGATCGGCTCGCGCGGAGCGATGAGGGTTGCCGTCACATCGTTGATCGAGGATGCCCGGGTCGAACGGCTGCTGATGCGCGAGTATCCCGGCCTGCGCGGCTTGTGGGGCATGTTTCACGCGGCGTCGTGGGAGCATGGCGCGCTGACCTTCGCCTCACTCGCGGCCCGTCTCGCCCGCGCTCTCCACGATCCCGGCTATGACGACCCCAACCATTGGGTCCGCAAAGGGCGCGAACTCTTCGAAGAGATCGCGCAGCGTGCCGACGACATCGCCGCCTGGGAGGAAATCGCCGACATACTGGCTGTCGACCTCGCGCAAATGCGAGTGCGATTCGACGCCTCGTCGTACTGTGTCGAGCCGCCCTATCGCGACGACAACACCTACTTGTGGGCGGCCGAAAGCGAGCCCGAGCAGGCGCGCATGGAAAAGGCCCCCGGTGCGCTCGATCAGGCAACGGCGCAGCAGGACATGGCGGACAGCCCGGATGAGCGTGACGACTCGCCACCGCCCGGCGCGATGCTGCGCGCTCACCGCTATCCTGAATGGCACGCCCGGGTTGGCCTTATCTTCGACGACTGGACCTGTGTCTACGACCGTGAGAGCGCAACGGAGCCAGCCCGCAGCGGCGACAGCGAGATGCGCAAGAACGCTGCCAGCAGGCGCGAGCCGCCACGCTGGTGGTATCGACCGGCCAAGCGCCTGCGCGGACGATTCGAAGGCGATGAGCTCGACCTGGGCGCGATCATCGACCACGGTGTCGCGCGACGCATGCGCGTGCCCGACGACGGCCACGTTTTTCTGCAAAAGCGGCGCGCGCGGCCGAGCATGTCCGTGCTGCTTCTGCTCGATTTTTCCGCATCGACCGACGAGCTTGCCGACGCCTCGGACACGACTGTGCTGGATATCGAAAAGGAGGCGGCCGCTGCCATCGCGACTGCGCTCGACTCGACTGACACGCGCATCGCTTTGCATGGCTTCGCATCCAACGGCCGCCACGATGTCCGTTATCTGCGCATCAAGGATTTCGATGAGCCGTTTGGCAATGCGCAGCGTCAGAGGCTGCAGGCTCAGCAAGGTGCCTTCTCGACGCGCATGGGTGCAGCTTTGCGACATGCGGCAACGCAATTCGACGATGAGGAGACTGAGGCGAGCTTGCTGGTGCTCGTCACGGACGGCGAGCCGTCTGACGTCGACGTCCACGATTCCTCTCATCTTATTGAAGATGCGCGCCATGCGGTCTCAGGACTGCCTGCACGCGGCATCCTGCCGTTCTGCTTTGCCCTGGACAGTGGGGCCGACCGATACGTACGAACGATTTTCGGCTCCGATCGCTGCATGGTGCTGAGCGGTGCGGCCAACCTGGCGTCGCACCTCAGCAAGGTAATCGGAAGCTTGATATGAGCCTGCGACCACATGCCGCTGGCTCCCGTCGCACACGCTTTTTTTTTTGGCAGGATATAAAAAGCGCGGCGGTAGGGCTCTGCGTTAATTAAGACTCGACGAAGCAAGTGAAAACAGGCGCGCACAACCGTGGCAGATACCGAAGTGATAAAGGTCGGAGTATTGTTTTCTCAAACAGGGGTCACGTCGGCGATCGAGTCGTCGCAGCTGTGCGGGACCCTCTTCGCGATACGCGAGATCAACGGTTCCGGCGGCATCGCGGGACGCGAGCTGGTGCCAATCAGCTATGACCCAGGATCCGACCCCGTCAAATATCGCAAGTTTGCGGAGCAACTCATCCTGACCGACGATGTTCAAGTCATTTTTGGCTGCTATATGTCGAGCGCGCGCAAGGCCGTATTGCCCGTCGTCGAGCGCTGGAATCGGCTCCTCTTCTACGCCACGCTCTATGAAGGCTTCGAGTACTCCGAAAACGTCATCTATACCGGCGCGGCACCCAATCAGAACAGCGTGCAACTGGCCGATTTCATGACGTCGAACTTTGGTGCGCGGGTCTACCTGGTCGGCTCCAATTACATCTACCCGTACGAGTCGAACCGCATCATGTCCGACTTGGTCTCGCAATACCGGGGCGGCTCAAAACTTGGCGAACGGTACGTCCGCCTCGACGCCACCGAGCATGACTTCGAAGAGATTGTCAAGGAAATCGGCTCCACCCGCCCCGACTTCATATTTTCGACCGTGGTCGGCAACGCGACGCAGCACTTCTATCGCGCCTACGCACACGCCGGCTTCGATCCCGCATCGATGCCAATCGCGAGCCTGACGACCTCGGAGGTCGAGGTCGCGCAAATGGGTGCCGACATCGCCGCAGGCCATTTTACGGCGGCGCCTTATTTCAGTTCGATTACGTCATCGACCAACCAGGCCTGTCTGGAGAAGTTTGGCCGAGTGTTTGACTCCCAAACGACACCAAACGCAAGCTGGGAAGCAGCCTACTTTCAGGTCCATCTCTTTGCGCAAGCAATGCTTACGGCTGGCTCCGCCGACATCGAGACGTTGATGCCCGCGTTGCTTGGCACCGAATTCGACGCGCCGCAGGGCCGTGTCAGTATCGATCCATCGACTCACCACACCAATTTGAATCCGCGCATCGGACGAGTGAACCGCGAGGGGCAATTCGACGTCGTATGGGAAGCGCCGGCACCTATACGGCCAGATCCTTATCTCGTCACCCACAGACTCGGTGACTGGATGGTTCGATGATAAGCGGGAGCAGTGAATGAATGACGAAGACCAAGCTACCCATAGCGAGCCCGCGCTGGACTTGCCGGTCTCCCATTCGTTGAGGGATTTGCGGTCGTTGCGCGTGTGCGTATTTCATCCGCACGACAGTGACGGCGCGCAGCTCACGCAGCAGCTACAGCGCATTGGGTGCAACGTGCACGCCTTCTGGCCGCCGTTGGCGTCGCCGCCGCCCGGCACCGACATCGTGTTCATCGCGCTCTGTCCCGACATATTAATTGACATCGACGACTGGTCTACGGTCGATGAGGCGCCGCCGACAATTGCGGTTCTCAACTACGAGAACCCCACCGTCATGGAGGCAATGCTGCGCATCAACGCGCAGGCCGTCGTGACCTCTCCCATTCGATCCTTCGGGCTTCTAAGCGTCCTCGTCCTCGCACGGGAGATCGGCCGCGAGCGCAAGAAGATGCGCAAGCGCATCATGCGTCTCGAAGAAAAGCTCGGCAGCTCTCGCAAAGTCTCGTCGGCTCAGGAAATCCTCTGCCGTCAGCGCGGCGTCAGCAAAGACGAAGCGTATCGAATCATGCGCGAGCAAGCGATGGCCAAGCGCATGACCGTCGAGGATATCGCCTCCGCCATCATCAACGCGAGCGATATCCTGTCGTCCGGCCGCTGACGGTACATAGGCGCGCCGCGGGCAAGCCTGCATTCGAGTGAGACTGCCATGCAGTCAAGCGCTTCGGCGGCCTCGCGTCACGGACGACTCCAGCGGTTCCTGCCGGAGCCCGGACGAATCTCGCCGGAATGTGGCGAGTGACGCATACGTATGACGTTCACGCGCTTAGAACAGCAGAAGGGAGCCTCACGGCTCCCTTCTTGTCAATCCGGTCCAGGCAATCGCGGCAATCGCTTTATTCGTCTGCAGCCGACCTCGCTTGCGCCCTGACAGCGGCGGCTCGCTCCTGTGCGGGCATCTTCGCCAGATGGTATCCAACTACACAGCCGCCGATGGCGCCACTCTCTCTGGCTATTAGTAATGAGCCGTGCCAGAGACGCTCCCCCCTATAGGCGAACGACAAGGTCGCCGCCTCTGAGTTTCACCGGCACCAGCCGACTAAGATCTCCGTTGAAACGGATGATGAGTGAGACTGATGGCCCTGCACAGAGCCAAAGGACAGATGAAGTGTGCTCGCCGAACCCATCCGTCGGCCCCTGATTAATTCTACGACTTGGCAATATAAGCAATACTCTTCATATCGATCTCGTGTGCTCCGAGC
>NZ_JARESU010000221.1:0-9123 GCF_046027075.1 Paraburkholderia sp. RL18-085-BIA-A
TACCTCGCCGAGCGAGCGCCGGCCATAGTCGCGGTGCAAGGTAGTCCACCCGTGTACTGCGCCCGGCACTGTCACCGCGTGCGCCGAGTGTCTTTCAATTGCGTTGACGCCGAGCGCTTGCAACTTCTCTGCCGACGCAGCCGTGGGCGCCCAGCCGGCGCTATTGTAGGCAACGATGTCGTCCGTGCCGCCTTGGGAATACAGGGCGAAGCAATCGCCGCCGACGCCGGTCGAACCCGGTTCAACCACGCATTGGACCGCGCACGCGGCGATGGCGTCATCCATCGCATTGCCGCCTGCTTCGAGCGTGTTGATGGCCACCAGCGTCGCAAGCGGATGTGAAGTTGCAGCCATGCCATTGCGGGCGACAACCAATGAGCGGCCAGGGGCCTCAAAATCGCGCATGAAGAGTTTTCTTGTCAGTGTGAGAAACGAGCCAACGCGTCACAGCCTTTGGCCTTTGCGTCTGGTGTCCCGTTCGGTGGAAGGACTTTCGGGAGTTGCGCCATTTTTCGTTGCAACGACAGCGAGCGGCGCGTCATCAACCTCTTGACGGTTAGGTCGGCTGCAAGCTTGCGGGCGGCGCCTCCAGCGGTTGGAACATCCTGCGCAAGAAGGCCCGTGTACGTGGATGTTCGGGCGCGGTGAAGATCCGTTCCGGCGGTCCCTGCTCGATGAGTTCACCTTGATCGAGCACGACCACGCGGTTTGCCACCTCGCGCGCAAAACCCATCTCGTGCGTGACGACGATCATCGTCATGCCTTCACTGGCCAACTCTTTCATGACCTGCAGCACTTCGCCGACAGTCTCCGGGTCCAATGCGCTCGTGGGTTCGTCGAAGAGCAGGACCTTGGGTTGCATCGCCAACGCCCGTGCGATGGCGACGCGTTGCTGCTGCCCGCCGGACAACTGCGATGGATAGTGATAAGCCCTGTCCGCGAGGCCGACGCGTGACAGCAGCTTGTTTGCCTGCGCGATTGCATCGGCACGCGGCATCTTCAACAGATGGATGGGCGCCTCGATGATATTTGCGATCGCGGTCATGTGAGGAAAGAGATTGAAGCGCTGGAACACCATACCGATATCCCGACGCTTGCGGGCAATCTCGCGCCCGGAGTCAGGTGCGAGACTCCCGTCCGGGCGCTCGACGTAGCCGAGCGTATGTCCATTGACCCGGACGCGGCCGCTTTCGAATGTTTCGAGTAGATTGAGACACCGGATGAAGGTGGTCTTTCCGGAACCGGACGCGCCAATCAGCACGACCACTTCGCCCTTCGATACCTTCAATGAAATGCTGTTGAGGATCTTGTTGGCGCCAAAAGACTTATGGATCTGCGACGCTTCGATGATCACTTCGTCCTGATTGTTCACGTCAGCGTCCCCGCAGCATTTTCATTGTTTGCAAACCGAACATGCGGCTGCCAGAACTCGCGCGCTGTTCACTGCGGCCGTAGTGCGACTCGAGCCAGCGCTGGAAAAAGCCCCACAGTGTGGTCAGCAGCAGGAAATAGATCGCCAGCACGAGGTACAACTCGAACACACGGAAATTCACCGAGGTGATCATCTGCGTGCTCAGCATGAGTTCCTGCACGCCGATCACACTGACGAGCGTCGTGTTCTTCAGCATGACGTTGAACTCGTTGCCCATCGGCGGAATGATCACGCGCAGCGCCTGCGGCAACACTATGCGCCCCATCAGAAGCGGCATTGTCATGCCGAGCGAGCGCGAAGCTTCGTACTGTCCACGATCCACCGCCCCAAGGCCGGCGCGAATGATTTCGGCCATATAGGCGGCTGAGTTCATACCCAATGCCAGTACCGCAGCCTGGATGTTCGCCGGAAGAGTAAACGGGCCGAAAGCAATGTCATGAAAGCGGAAGATATTGGCGGCCGCAAACGCCGTGTACAGGAAGACAATCTGTACGAGCAGCGGAGTGCCGCGAATCATCCAGATGTAGAAACGCGCAATGCATTGCAATGGCAGCTTCGACGACAACCGCATCAGTGCGACGCATAGTCCAAGGACCACGCCTAACAATACGGCCAGTACGCTGATACTGCAGGTCAGCCACAGTCCGTGGAGATACGTCGAACTCGGTGTCAAAAGGAATTGACGAAAAATTTCCCAACTGAAATTCATTGCGTCATTCCACGTTTAGAAACGGTCATTTTCGAGCTTCCACTTTTTCAGCAGCTGCGTGTAGCGGTCGCTATGCACGAGGTCGGCGACGGCCTGTTTGACAGCGTTGCTCAACGGCTCGTCTTTGCGCGCGCCGATTCCCGTCGGGATGCGATTGAACGAAGGGATTGCTTCCTGGAACGTGTCGCCGGTAACGCTTCGGAAGTGCGCGGCGCTTTCCGCGGTCGTGCCATACGCGTCGACTTGCTGGAGGCGGAATGCCTGGAACGCGTCGGAATCCTGGCCGAATACGACGATGTTCATCGGTGGTTTGCCCGCTGCGGTGAGCGTTGCATTCTCCTTTTCAAGCAGGCTGCGAATGGTCGATCCGTTGATCACGGCGACTTTCATACCCGACAGATCGCCGAGTGCCTTGATGTTCGGGTTCCCGTGCAGCACCAGAATCGACTGACTGGAGTACATATAGTCGATGATGTCGATCACTTCGCGACGTTCCGGCTTGTCGAAAAGCTGGCTGATAATCAGATCGCACTGATGCGCCTTGAGCGCCGGAATCATCCCGCTGAATGGCACGATCCTCCATTCGATTTTCAGGTTGCCCAGCGATTTCGCGACGTCTTGAGCGACATCAACGGAAAACCCCTGTGGACGTTGCTGTTCATCGTACGAAGCGAGAGGTGGCGCGTCCATGCTCGAACAGTAAGTGAGCGTATGATCCTGCAAAAGGCCGAGGTGCGGAGCGTCGGCGGCGCTCGCCCCGGCTTGCAGCAAGGACGCCAGCCAAATAAAGAGGAATGCGAAACGAACCCGCGTGGTTTGACGACCCGCCATAGACGTACTCCTGTCGTAATGACATGATCCAACTACAGACGAAAGCCTGCGCTGAGTATGAAATCCATGGGTATAGAGAGGCTCATGTGCGAGATGGCGAGCCTTCAATAAATGCAATCAGGCGCGACACGGTGGACGACGCATGTTCTTGCAGAACCCTCTCGGCCAGTACCGGATCGCGAGTACGCAGCGCATCGAGAAGTTCCTGATGCGCTTCGCGCGCCTTGCGTCGTCTGGAGGTTGTCTGTTCCACCCACAGCCGCATAGGCCCTTCGATCAACGTGTAGAGCGATGCGATTTCCCGGGTCAGGCGTGGACGCCCGCTGATGCTGCACAAGTATTGATGGAACGCGCAGTGGCGCTGAACCTATAGTTCGGTGTTGTCGACGCACACGTCCATGTCGTCCAGCAGGCGTTCGAGAGTGGACAGATGCGCGTCGGTGCAGCGCGGAGCCGCGATACGTATTGCCAGACCTTCGAGCGCGGCGCGCATGTCGAAGATGTCGCGCAGCTCGTCGATGTCGAGCCCTTTGACGATCGCCCCGCGATTGGGACGAAGAATCACGAGGCCTTCGCTGTGCAGCCGGCGAAGCGCTTCGCGCACAGGCATGCGGCTCATCGACAATTCCGCGCCGATGCTTTCCGCGACGATGCGTTGCTCCGTCGCGAATCGGCCTTGGCAAATTGCGTCGAACAGGTAGCGATACGCTTCCTCTTCTGCAGTCACTGCGGGAGTTGACATTGAATTCGATGAGTTAGATCAGCGCCTGGTGTGCCTACCGTTTGCGCAGTCTCCCTCGATTGGATTTTTGTATCCAATTTTTTTCAGAATAAATACACGCGCTTCGGCTAACGTGGGACGGTCCGCATTAGACCGTATTCGGGAAACCACTAAGTTTCGCGTCGACAGGAGCTTTCAGCGTCTGTAGACGACAGAGTGGGTATTAGCCGCCGCTGCGCCGTCGAAGGGAATTGTCCGCCTCTTAGAAACGCTCGGGACGAAACGGACGCACGTCAGTGAACGGCGTGGCACCCGTCATCATTTCCGCCAGCAAACGTCCGGTGACGGGGCCGAGCGTGAGGCCATGATGGTTGTGTCCGAACGAGAACCAGAGCCCGCGATGGCGGGGCGCGCGTCCGATCACGGGCCGCATATCGGGCGTGCAGGGACGTCGCCCGAGCCACGGCTTCTCGTCCAGACGCTCGCCCAAGCCGAATAACGGCTTGGCGATTCGTTCGGCGCGCTCGAGTTGAATCGGAGACGGTGCGGCATCACGCCTCGCGATCTCGACGCCGGTGGTCAGTCGAAGGCCGGCTCGCATCGGCGCGATCACGTAGCCTTCTTCGGTGTCGACCACGGGCACCGACAAGACAGTCTGGGTCGGCCGATAGTGCATGTGATAGCCGCGCTTCGCACGCAGCGGAATGCGATAGCCGAGCGGCTCGAATACCGTATCCGACCACGGCCCGAGCGCGACCACCACTTCCTTCGCGCTGATTTCTCCGGCGCTGGTCTGAACGGTCCACGCGTCGCCTTGCGCGCGCAGCGTGGCCGCGTCGCCGGTCAGCAGTGTGCCGCCTGTCTGTTCGAAGAGACGCGCATAGCCCTTCGTCAGCGCGCCGGGATCGGAGATGCTCGTCGGGTCCTGCCAGTGCAATGCGCCGCAAAAGCCCGCTCCAATACCGGGTTCTTTCGTGCGTAACGCCGTTGCATCGAGAGGCGTGACGCGCAGGCCGTGTTCGCGCACCGCGGCTTCGGCCGCCGCCGCTTGCTGGTCCAACTCGCTGCGCGTGCGAAATGCTTCGATCCAACCGCCGTCGTGCGCGAGGCGTTCAAGACCGGCGCGCGCGATTAGCGCATCGTGTTCGGCGACACTTTGCCGGATCAACGGCAACATGTCGCGCGCCGCCATCGCGAGCCGCTCTGGAGACGATTCCCACCAGAAACGCCCCAGCCACCCGGCGAACGCGGGGAGCGCCCGGTAATCCCAGTAGAGGTCGGTCGATTGATTGCGCGCGTAACGCAGCAGCGTGCCGAGCCTGCGCGGAAAACCGTATGGCACGGTCGACGAACTCTCGATCAGGCCGGCGTTGCCGAAACTGGTTTCCTCACCGGGCCCGCGCCGATCGACCAGCGCGACGCGTCGTCCGCGATCCTGCAAATGCAGCGCGGACGACACGCCGACAATGCCGGCACCCAATACGATTACATCGAAATCCATAGACTGGCTCTGCCTCGCGCACCGGTTCGCGCGTGATGGACCTGTGGCTCACGGCCCGGGAGTCGCTCACTTCGCGATGATGTCGCGCTTGAAGTATTTGATCGACAGCTTGCTCAGCGTGCCGTCCTTTTTCAGCTCGTCGAGCGCGGTGTCGATCTTTGCGCCCAGCGCCTTGTCGCCTTTACGCAGCCCGAAGCCGGTGCCTTCGCCGAGGGTCGCCGGATCTTTCAGCGGCTCGCCGACGATCATATAGTCATGCCCAGCCGGCTTGTTGAGAAAGCCTTCCTGGACTGTCTGCGCTTCCTGCACCGCCGCGTCGAGGCGCCCCGCCGTCAGATCTGCATACACCTGATCCTGGTCCTGATACGACACGACCGACACGCCCGCATTCGCCCAGTGCTGCTTGAGGAAGTCTTCCTGCGACGACCCCTGCAACACGCCGACGCGCTTGCCCTGCATGCTTTTCACGTCGGGCAGCAGCGGCGAGCCATGCTTGACCACCATCACGATCGGCACGACATAGATAGGCGGAGTGAAGTCGATGCTCTGTTTGCGTTTGGATGTGATGTTCATCGCCGAGTTGATCACGTCGAACTTGCGCGCCTGTAACGCGGGAATCAGGCCGTCGAACGAATTTTCCACCCACACGCATTTCACACCCAGCTTCGCGCAGACGGCGTTGCCGACGTCCACGTCGAAGCCTTGCAACTGCCCGGTCGGCGACTTGCTCTCGAACGGCGGATACGCGGCCTCGATGCCGAAACGCAAGCTGCCGGCGGTTTCGGCGTTGGCTGCGCCGGTCGCGCCGAACAGGGCGGCAGCAAGGCAAACAGAAAGCGGGAGCTTGAGAATCATGATGGGTCCGGGCGTAGTTGAGATCGCAAAAGGGGCCAAGTGAAGCAGCAGGAAGTCGGCGCGCAGCCATCGCATGGACGGCCGGCCGGTCGCTGTTCTGGAACATGAGTCTATTCTGGACCGGGATAATTGCAAGGCATTTCAAAAAAATAATCCAGACTGGACTTTAAATTTAGAATTGAGCCGACGCCGGAACCCTGGCACCGACTTGGAGAGCAGCCACATGAGCCATCGCGAAACGACCACCCCGCTAATCGTCCAGCAGGACGCCGTACGCAACGCACTGCCTGACCTGGACGTGCGCCGCGCGCTCACGGAAATGTTCCGCGCGCTCCACGGCGAGCACGCGGTGCAGCCGCCGCAAAGCCTGACGCTGTTTCCCGCGAACGCGGGCGACTTCATCACGTACCTTGGTGCGATTGCCGACGCCAAGGTGTTCGGCGCGAAGTTGTCGCCGTATATCGTCACGGACTCGAAGCCGATCATCACCGCATGGACCGCACTGATGTCAATGGAGACCGGCCAGCCGCTGATGTGGTGCGACGCCGGCCTGCTCACCGTCGAGCGCACCGCCGGTGCTACCGCGCTCGCGGTCGAGCATCTCGCGGCGCCCGGCGCGCGCCGGCTTGCGATCGTCGGCGCAGGGGCGGTGGGCCAGGCGCATCTGCGCCATTTCGCACCGTTGCGGCCGTGGGATTCGATTCAGGTCTTCTCGCCCGGCCTGCATGGCAGCGAAGCACAGCGTGCCGCCGTGACCGCGCTGGATACGCGCGTCACCGTCAGCGCGACGCTCGAAGACTGCGTGCGTGACGCGGACGTGGTGGCGTTGTGCACGTCGTCAGGCACGCCGGTTCTGACCGAAGGCATGCTGACCAGGCCGGCATTGATCACGTCGATCAGCACGAACGTCGCGAACGCGCATGAAATCCCGCCCGCGTGGTTGCCGCAGATGGATGTGTATTGCGACTACCGGCGCACCACGCCCGCCAGTGCCGGAGAAATGAAGCTGGCGGCCGAGCTGCACGGCTGGTCCCCGCAGAGCGTGGTCGCGGACCTGCCCGAGCTGGTGGGCGGCGATGCGGATCGGCCGTCGTACCGGCGGCACGCGTTTTTCCGTTCGATCGGACTCGGACTCGAAGACGTGGCGATCGCGTACGAGCTGTTTCGGTATCTGAGCGCCCGACACCCCGTGGCAAAATAGTACGGACCTTTGGTGGCGGCATCCCAGGCATCCCGCACATCGCGGCTAGCCCAGGCTGGCGCTTGCCGCCACCCAGCAACCTTCCCCAACTCCATGCGAAAGACAAAATCCACACCGGCTCGCCGGATGCTGCTCGAGCGCTATAGCCGCGTCGCCGACGGTATCGCGTTGCTGTTTTTCCCCTACGTCGAAGTGGTCATTCACGACCTTCACAGCCAGACGGTCGCGCACATCGCGAACAATCTGTCGAAGCGGGAGTTGGGCGACGACTCCGCGCTTGAAGAGATCGATCACGTCGCGCAGCCCGGCAACATTGGTCCCTACGAGAAGATCAACTGGGACGGCCGGCGCATGCGCTGTGTCAGCACGGTGTTGTTCGACGACGCCGGCGTGGCCTCCGGCGTGATGTGCATCAACTACAACATCGCCGTGTTCGAGGAAGTGAAGCACGTGATCGACCTCGTCATTTCGGGCGCGGGCATCGTGAAGCAACCGGAGGAACTGTTCAAGGACGACTGGCAGGAGCGGATCAACACTTTCCTGCACGGCTGGCTTCAGGAACGCCAGTTGGCGCTCAACTCGCTGACACGCGATCACCGGCGCGAACTCGTCGCCGCGCTGTGGGCCGAGGGGGCTTTCAAGGGCAAGAGCGCAGCGAACTATGTCGCGAACGTGTTGGGGATGGGCCGCGCGACCGTCTATCAGCACATTCGGGATTTGCGCGGCACCGCGCAGTAGGAGCGGATAGGCGGGCGGCCGCTCGCGGCATCACGCCGTGAGTGCCGACGGCGTCGAATCCCGCGCCACAGTATTTGAATGCAAGTATTGTCCGTGAACAAAAGACCGCAAAAAAAGCGCGATGCGGTGCCGTAGCCGGAGGGGCTACCGATGGCGGTAGTACCGGACGGGTTGCCATACCTGTCCATGATTGGCACCGCAATCGGAGAAGCCCGATCATGACCATTGAAGGTATGGATTGGTGATAGCCGACGACCTGGTGTCTGAGCCCACGGACTTCAGTTCGAACACATCCTCTTACAGACCTGCATAGACCATCTTAGTGAATTGAGCGCCGTTGAACACGAAATTTCCCCATTTGGCGTCGAAGGCAGCCGTCGGCTTTGCAGCAATGATTTCGTCAAGCGATTCGGTACGGTCCCAGTGCCAATGCGTGTTGACGACATATTTCAGTGGCGTCGGACCGATCTTGTCGAGCGCGGCTCGCAGCTTTTGCTGTGATTTGCTAATGCCTGCGTCGACCAGGAATTTTCCTTCCTTGCCCGACAGAACCGTGATATTGCCGCCAGATCCCATCAACACATTGATATTTCCGCGTAGAGGTTCCACGACGATATCCATGTCCGCACGGCGCAGATATCGTGCGCCTGCACCGGTGTGAAAATAATCGTCTGGAGTGGCATTCTTGCTTGTCATGGGCTGACTGACAGAATCGGCAAAAGCTGTCGCAGAGCCAGACAGAAAGGTGATGCCAATCGAAATAGATACCAATAACAGCCTCGAAAGGACGCCTGGATTATTGACGGTCGCTCCGAGTTTAACGAATGACTTCATTTTAAAATCTCCTTAACAACGCGGACACGAGGAGGCCAGCGCTACAGCCTGCGGTGTGTTCCGGAAGCTTATTGCCATGCGGTTATACGCGTTCATTAAAGCTATCGCGATAGTGAGATCCACGATTTCAAGTTCGTCGAATATCTTGCGCGCCGCTTGATACGCGTCGTTGAGAACCACGTGTCAGCCACCCGCGTCACAGTTTCCGCCCACGCCAAGACTGCACGTTCGCGCCCATCGAAGAGCGTGACGGCTTCCGCCGATGCCTGCATCAGTGCGAGCTTCTCCGCGCAAGCTGCAC
>NZ_JARESU010000222.1:0-9093 GCF_046027075.1 Paraburkholderia sp. RL18-085-BIA-A
AATTCGGCCAGGAAGCGTCATTCGCCCGCACCGTCGCTGGGACATTCAGACGTCGTTTCCACCCAGGAAGCGGCCATTCAATTCAAGATGGTGAACGTTGCTTGATCGGCCAGAGCCGCGGTTCGCATGTTGATGTCGGGATGCCCGCTCACTGCAGCACAGCGGTCGTTCGAAAACGAAAATCGTGAACAGCCGCTGCGACATCGACGAATGCGTACTTTTCGGCCGTAAGTGCCCCTCCGACTCGATGCGAGCGCTATGGCAGCTTCCAAACTGGAACTGCAAGGGGTTATCAGGCAATGACCTTCTGCTCCCCGGCAGCCTGCTCGCGCATGCGACGGGCTTCGTCGCGCAGGAACTGCTGGTAATCGTCCAGATCGCCGTCGAAGGGCTCGACGCCACCCTTGGTAACGAGCCAGAATTCGTCACATACCGCGCGCAGCAGGGACCGGTCGTGACTGACCAGCATCACTGTGCCTTCGAATTCGTTGAGTGCCATGCCTAGCGCTTCGCGTGTGGCCAGGTCGAGGTGGTTGGTAGGCTCGTCGAGCAGCAGCAGGTTGGGGCGCTGCCACACGATCATGCACAACACGAGCCGCGCCTTTTCGCCGCCGCTCATCGTGCTGACCGCCTGATGGACCATGTCCCCACTGAAGTTGAAGGTGCCGAGGAAAGTGCGAAGCGATTGTTCGGTGCCACTCTGGCCGGGGGCACGCATGTGCGCCGGCGTGTCCTTGGCAAGGCGGATCATGTGTTCCATCGGCGTGTCGAGAGGACGCAGCACGTCGAGTTCCTGCTGTGCGAAGTAGCCGATGTTCAGGCCTTTGCCCTCGCTGATTTCGCCGGCAATCGGCGCCAGCTCGTGCGCCACCGTCTTCACCAGAGTGGACTTGCCTTGGCCGTTGGCACCGAGAATGCCGATGCGCTGCCCGGCCAGCACGGATCGGTTGATGCCCCGCACGATGACCGTCGGCGGCGTGCCCGGCGGTGCGCCGGTCGGCGCCGCGTAGCCGAAGCTCGCGTCCAGCATCGACAGCAGCGGGTTCGGGACGTTGAGCGGCTCCTTGAACTCGAAGTTGAACTCTGCGTCGGCAAGCACTGGTGCGATCTTCTCCATGCGTTCGAGCGCCTTGACCCGGCTCTGCGCCTGCTTCGCCTTCGAGGCCTTGGCCTTGAAACGGTCGATGAATTTCTGCAGGTGGGCGATCTTGTCCACCTGCCTGGCCATCGCGGCCTGCTGCAACACCAGTTGCTCAGCGCGCATGTCTTCGAACTTGCTGTAGTTGCCGCCATAACGCACGAGCTTGGCGTTGTCGACGTGCACCGTCACCTGCGTCACCGCGTCGAGGAATTCGCGATCGTGGCTGATCACTACCAAGGTTCCTTGATAGCGCTTGAGCCACGCTTCCAGCCAGACCAGCGCGTCGAGGTCGAGGTGATTGGTCGGCTCGTCGAGCAACAGCAAGTCGGACGGGCACATGAGCGCGCGCGCCAGCTGCAGTCGCATGCGCCAGCCGCCGGAGAAACTGTTGACCGGCTGGCTAAGCTGCGCAGCACTGAAGCCAAGGCCCAGGATCAGCGCTTGGGCACGTGCGGGGGCATCATGTGCACCGGCGTCGTGCAGGGCCATGTAGGCGTGCGCCATGCGCATGCCATCGTCGCTGGCCTCAGCGGCGGCTACTTCGGCCTGCGCCGCCAGCAGTACGGTGTCACCCTCGATGACGAAGTCGGTCGCACTCTGCTCGGTCTCCGGCATCTCCTGCGCGACCTGGCCCATCTTCCATGCAGCGGGAATCGAGAACTCGCCGCCGTCTTCGTGCAGCGTGCCGTTGAGAAGGCCGAAGAAGGATGACTTGCCGGCGCCATTGCGGCCGACAAGGCCAATCTTTTCACCGGGGGTGAAGGTGACGGACGCGCGGTCGAGTACGACATTGACGCCACGGCGCAGCGTGACATTACGGACGGAAATCATAAGGAGCTACTTCGGAGGGGATAGGCATGATAGCTGACCGGACGTACAGGGCTGTCTCTTTTCTGGTCGCACGAGTGAAGAGCCGCTTGCGCCTTGCGGCGCCCACCGGCCACAAAGCGAGGCGGGCACTGGCGCATCGGGCGTTCCGGCTGCGGGGCCAGCGAACAGACGGTGAGTGACGGCTCCTGGGCGATAGCACCAGCTCGGCGAACGCTCTCTAGAGCGGCCGTTGGACTCATCAACGGCAGCTCTCCGGCAGGCGGGGCAAATGCGTGCTCCCGGCCATGAGCGGTCGGTCGACGTCACCGCGGAGATCGTTGACAATGCCGTGTCGGTGTGTCGAAAGCCGGGAGCAAACATAAGGAAAAGTGCAACCCCGCAGAAATCGTGCTCAAATGCCCAGTGTTTATGATCGTTCAGCGAAAACGCAAGTCGATTCTCCGACGAAGTTATGTCGAAGGCTGTTGCTGCCGATTGGGTTTTGCGGTATCGGTGACGGTATCGTCGATACACACGCTGGCAGCAACCCCGTTCCCGCAAGGGTGCAGCCACTGGATTGACAATCGAGTGGGAGCAGAATTTTCGTCGGGAAACATTATTTGCTAGTTGATTGACTATTAAAGCCCTGTTTTTTACAGGACTTTATATTTTGGATTGTCGCTTGGTAGTTCTCGCATTCTGACAATGGGAGGAACTCGTGGCGTTTCGGTTTGGTGCAACCGCACTTGGCGACGGATAATAGCGGCTACATCATTTTGAGCGCTATTTTTAGGATTCCCCCATGGAAATTAAAGTCAACTTTCTCGATAAGCTACGTCTTGAAGCCAGGTTCGATGACTTCACGGTAGTGGCCGACCAGCCTATTCGTTATAAGGGCGATGGCTCGGCGCCTGGTCCATTCGATTATTTTCTGGCCTCATCGGCCTTGTGTGCAGCTTACTTTGTGAAGTTGTACTGCGTAACTCGCAATATTCCTACCGAAAATATCCGCCTGTCGCAGAATAATATTGTTGATCCGGAAAACCGGTACCAACAGATTTTCAAGATTCAGGTTGAGTTGCCGTCGGATATCCTGGAAGCAGACCGCCGAGGTATTTTGCGCTCTATTGAGCGTTGTACGGTGAAAAAAGTGGTGCAAGCCGGACCCGAGTTTGTAATTGAAGAGGTAGATAACCTGGATGCCGATGCTCAGTCGTTGCTGACGTTGAACCCGGCTTCTGACGCCAGCACCTATATTGCGGGCAAGGATCTGCCGTTGGAGCAAACCATCGCCAATATGTCGGGCAGTTTGGCGGGCTTGGGCATGAAGATTGAAATCGCTTCGTGGCGCAATATCGTTCCCAATGTGTGGTCGCTGCATATCCGCGATGCGCACTCGCCGATGTGTTTTACCAATGGCAAGGGAGCAACCAAAGAAAGCGCCTTGGCGTCGGCGTTGGGGGAGTTTATCGAGCGCCTGAATTGCAACCATTTCTATGGCGGCGCATTTTGGGGCGAAGACATCGCCAATGCGGCGTTTGTACATTACCCGAACGAGCGCTGGTTCAAGCCTGGCCCTGACGATGCGCTGCCGGCTGAAATTCTGGATGCGTACTGCCTGCAAATTTATAATCCCGATGGCGAGTTGTATGGCTCGCATCTGTACGACACCAACTCCGGCAATGTGCAGCGCGGTATCTGTTCGCTGCCGTATGTGCGGCAGTCGGACGGCGAAGTGGCGTATTTTCCGTCCAACCTGATCGAAAACCTATTCGTCAGCAATGGCATGAGTGCCGGTAATACGCTGGCCGAAGCGCAGGTGCAATGTCTGTCCGAAATTTTCGAACGGGCGGTAAAGCGTGAAATTCTGGAAGGTGAAATCGCATTGCCTGACGTGCCGCACGAAGTGCTGGCGAAATACCCTGGCATTCTGGCCGGGATTCAGGGGTTGGAAGAGCAGGGCTTCCCGGTGCTGGTAAAGGATGCGTCGCTGGGTGGGACCTACCCGGTGATGTGCGTCACATTGATGAACCCGCGGACAGGCGGTGTCTTTGCCTCGTTCGGCGCGCACCCAAGCTTCGAGGTGGCGCTGGAACGGAGTCTTACGGAATTGCTTCAGGGGCGCAGTTTTGAAGGCCTGAACGATTTACCTCAGCCCACCTTTGTCAGTAACGCCGTGACTGAATCAAATAACTTTGTTGAGCACTTCATTGATTCCAGCGGTGTAGTGTCGTGGCGCTTTTTCAGCGCCAAAGCGAATTTCGAGTTTGTTGAGTGGGATTTTTCTGGCCAGGGTGAAAACTCCAATGCCGAGGAAGCCTCAACGTTGTTCGGAATTCTCGAAGACATGGGCAAAGAGGTGTACATGGCGGTGTATGACCAACTGGGCGCCGTAGCCTGCCGGATTTTAGTGCCCGGTTATTCAGAAGTTTACCCGGTAGAGGATTTGATCTGGGATAACACAAACAAGGCGCTGTTGTTCCGCGCCGATATTTTGAACTTGCATCACCTGGACGATGCGGGCCTGGCAGCAATGCTTGGGCGGTTGGATAACAGTGAACTAGATGAGTACTCCGATATTGCCACTTTGATCGGCATCGAATTTGACGAGAATACGGACTGGGGGCAGCTAACAGTTCTCGAGTTGAAGCTGCTGATTCATCTCGCCCTGCAGCAATTTGAGGCGGCGCAAGAGCTGGCGGGAGCCTTCCTGCAGTACAACGACAACACGGTCGAGCGCGGATTGTTTTACCAGGCCTTGAATGTGGTGCTGGAGGTGCTGCTCGATGACGACCTGGAACTGGACGACTACACGGTCAACTTCCGTCGGATGTTTGGCAACGCTCGGATGGACGCGGTAATGGGGTCAGTAGACGGCAGCGTGCGGTTCTATGGTTTAACGCCAACGAGTATGAAACTGGAGGGTCTCGATAGGCACGACCGCTTGATCGACAGTTACAAAAAATTGCATAAGGCGCGGGCCAATGTGACAGCTCCAGCGCGTTAGGGTTTCGAGTCATGGCTGGATGCGATGATGCCGTTCATCCCCCAGCACAAACGCATGTTGGATACCCGAGCGACCATTTGTGCCGGCGTGCATCAGTGATGATGCCGCCAGCGTTGATGGTCAGACACGAAGGACAGATCGAGGGCTCTCAATATGAATCCCATCTTGGGATCATGTCGCCGGCCGGAAGGTCAAACGGAATCGATGGCGCATGTGATGGGTAGAGGAGCTACTGTGCCTGACAAATCCTTTTTAAATCCACGCAGCTGAAAGCGTATTTGATAATCGAGTGGGAATGGCCGAGTTGCAAGCGACTGTCGCGTGGAAAAGGCGTCTTGAGCGGGATTGATATTGCCTTCGCCGCCAAAAGACTGCAAGGCGCTAGTCGGGCATTTACAAGCCCAACAGGCAAGGATCGACCCAGGCCGTGTCAAAACGTGCGCTTCATTCGAGCGCTGTCGAAACCGGCTCGCGAGAAAGGCCTACAACGGCTTCGGCGAGTGTCGGCAATGGTAAAGCGACCCTTCAAAACCTTGCGATTTTCCGTTTTGACACAACCTCGGCCAATTTGCGACATTCGACACTTCTCCCAGATCGTTGACAGTCACTCAGTCCTGATGGGCTGCGGCCAAATCCCTAGACGGGTCTCCACTTGACTCGACGAGCATGAACCGAACGGGACGTGCCAGCGGTGGCAATGCTACGTTGTCGGGCTTGCGATAGCCGACGCCGCCGCACGTCGTCGACGGCTCAGCGTGGTTTAAATTTCGGTTTCTGAAGCGGCCCCATAAGGGGCAATTCGCGTCCCGCTAGCCAATGCTCGCTTACCCTGAGGTGCGTCAGGTCGGCAGCCGTAGAAGCCTTTGCCAATAGTCCCTTAAGCGGAAGCTAAGTAGGGCTTAGGCATTTTCGAATTGTGCCCGCCCATGCGATAGCACATGCTAAACAGTTGACTTTTGCGGAGTACAGCACGTGGAAATCGATTACGTGCAGCAGCGAACAGCGCACCGACACAATTACGCCAGTGCTGGTCGACGTACTCAACGCGCTACCCGAGCGCGATGACCTGCGAGGGTCATCGCGGCGATGCGTTATTGCCGCTCTGGCACCGTGCGTGCTTCCTGCCGATCGTCGGCAGTTCGTGCACACCGCCCGGTGAAAACCGATAAATCGAACAAAGGAGACGACGCTAATGCAACATGGCAACACGTCCATCGGCCTGCGCAGCCGCTGGTACGACGAACTCACTTCGATGCACTGGCGCGTGCTACGCGCGAGCTTCCTTGGCTGGATCTTCGACGGCTACGAAACGCTGGCGCTCGTTGTCGTGCTCGTGCCGATGCTGCACTCGGTGCTCACGCCTGAACAGGCCGCGTCGACACCGGTTTATGCGGGCATTGTCATCGGTATCACACTGCTCGGGTGGGGGCTCGGCGGCCTGATCGGCGGTGTGCTGGCTGACTATGTCGGCCGCAAGAGAATGATGTTGTGGTCAGTGTTCCTTTATGCGCTGTTCTCAGGTCTCACTGCCCTCTCGCCGAACCTGTTCGCGCTGTGTGCGCTGCGCTTTCTCACCGGCCTCGCGATGGGTAGCGAATGGAGTACCGGCGTCGCGCTGCTGTCCGAAACGTGGCCGGAACGCGCCCGCGCGAAAGGTGCCGGATTCCTGCAGTCGGGCTTCGGCTGGGGGACGCTGCTAGCGGCGGTGGTCTGGTACCTGCTCGCACCCACACGTGCGCTCGGTGCTGAGACGTGGCGGCTGATGTTCGTGCTTGGCGCGGTGCCTGCGTTGTTTGTACTGTACATCCGGCGTGGTGTGAACGAGTCGGAGAAGTGGCAAACTGCGGTGCGCGAAAAGCGCTGGAACGCGACGACAGTCGAAACGCATGCTGCAGAGCACTCACGCGAGGACAAGCGTCCGTTCACGCTCGCGCAGCTGTTCGGGCAGCGCGAAGCCGCGCGCCGCACGGTGCTGCTGTTCCTGCTGTCGGTCGTTGCTACGATCGGCTGGTGGGCAATTTCCACCTTGCTGCCGGCCTACACCGTTTCGATTGGCAAGGCCGAACATGTTGCCGACCCTGCCTCATGGGGCGCCCGCGTGTCGATTACGTACACGATCGGTGCGATCGCCGCCTACACGGTCGGCGGTTTCGTGATCGATGTGATCGGAAGGCGCGCGTTCATTTCGCTGACGTTTGTCGGTGCGCTTGTGATCACGTTCGTCACATACAAGCTCACACACACGGTAGAGGCGATGGCGGTGGTCGCACCGATCAACGGCTTCTTCACACTCGGTTTCGCGTATGTGTGGATGGCGATCTATCCGTGCGAGCTGTTCACGAGCACCGTGCGCTCGACCGCAATCAGCTTCGTATTCAACGCGGCGCGGATGATCGCGTGGGTGTTCCCGATTCTTGCCGGCACGATCGTCAAGTCGTTCGGCGGCGCGCCGCAGGCGGCGATGGCACTTGGCCTGGCCTACGTGCTCGGGATCGTGCTGCCGTGGTTTCTGCCCGAAACGCGTGGACAGGGAATGCCTGACTGAATACCACATCGGCAGGCTGTTGCAGACAGTGCGTCATCACGCGGGAAACTGCGCCGAACCCGCTGCTGTCCTGACACGGACCGGGGACGGAGCATAGAAAGAAATCTCACCATGCACTTCGATTTCGTGGACCTGCGCCTGCTCACCGTCCTGGCCGATACAGCCGATCTTGCGCGCGCCGCGAGCCGGTGTCATCTATCTGCGCCTGCGGCCAGCAGTCGCGTCAAGAACCTTGTGGAATGCCTTGGAGTCTGTCTGCTCTATCGCACGAGCCAGGGCATGCCCCCCAACCTGCGGGCGAGTGTTTCGTATTTCATGCCCGGCTGGGCAGGTGGACCGGCTTGCGGCTGAAATGCAGGATACGAGGAGCGCGGCACATTTCGCATTCCGCCACGCTTGGAGTGGCTGCTTTGGAGGAAAGCCAACGTCTCTTGCGGGTCGACCTGGGTCGGTCGTCATCCGACTCAGTGCGGCCACTTTCTCCGGGGCGGCCAGGAGGCCTTTCAGATGATTATCAATTCGGAACCAGAAAGCGGACCTTCGCGCTCTGTCTATGCCCGTGGTGTCGTCCGGGAGTACGGAATGCGGGATGACCGATTCAAGTCAATACTTAATCCGGTTCCCGATAGCGCTTTCCGCAGCAGTGAACGATGTTAAGCGTGCACGTACGACCGAATGGGATGATTCAATTCGATGGTTGGATCCGGACGTCGTCAGCGCGGCAACCTGCCAGCGGTCGCATTGACGGCAAGCACTGTCTGACCATCACTGGCAAGGTCGCATTGGTAAATGATCGGCGTATAGGCGCCGACGTCGTTCTGGAACTCGGCCTTATCGCCAACGTATGTGATCGCGCCGCCCGGCTGATCGGTCCAGCGAAAGTAACTGAATTTCATCTCGTTGGGTGCCTCAGTCCATCTCACAGCGTGCGTCGCAAGTCGCTCGATCGGATCCTTGCAATAGGTGTCGGCCGCAACGATCGCTTTCTCTGCGAGACATTGGAGGTCGTCCTTGCAGCACGACTGGGCTTGATTCATCGGGTCGTGGCCATCTTTGGCGCCATAGGTCGAAACGCAACACCCGCTGATCAACGATCCGACTATAAGAATCCCGAAGCCGCCCTTTATCTTTCCCGCGCCGGTCTGCTGCTTTACCCCGGGCGCGCCATACTTGACGCACTTCGTCGGCTTGCTGCGAGCCTCGCTCCCGAATTCCTTGCATTTGACCAACGCCATGAATTCCTCCGATCCACATCTCATCGGGCAGTTGCTCCAACAACGGATGAGATTTATCCCGAGAACTCTGAAATGCTCACCCCTTATTTCGTCACAACTCTCTTTGCGAATGGTTTGGCGGCCATGAGCAAATAACACACCTTTCCAGAGTAGAGGTAACGCGCCAGGCCGCAAGAAAATTATTGTTCCAGTGGATAATGGATGGTCCCGGATTCGTCCTGCGTGGTCACCACCCCGCGCAACGGGTGCACGTCGAGCCACCCTCGAGCGTACCTGTCGGCCAATGCGCCGACATGGATGACCGTTGTCATCCAGTAAGTTGCCCTTGAGGGACGAAGGTTCGACCGGCGGCAGT
>NZ_JARESU010000223.1:0-8778 GCF_046027075.1 Paraburkholderia sp. RL18-085-BIA-A
CCGCCATTCGCGCGCCATCATCGATCGGACATTCAGGCGTCAGTTCTACCAACATAGCGGACGCACACGTAAGGACCGCAGAGCGTTTCGTAAATACGCACGTACGCTTTTAACACAATCAGCATATTCGGACGGAGACGCGGGGCATGAACGCTTTTGATACCGTTATTCAAACCTGGCTCGTTTCTATCGGCTCATCGTCCTTCGCGTTTACCCACACCGTTCACGCGATCACCGAGTTCTACTTCACCAAAGGCGTCGTTCCGCTCGCGATTCTCTGTGCCATCTGGTTCCAGCCGGGAGACTCCCAGCAATTGCGCCGCGAGACTGTCGTCGCGACTCTGTGCGCCGGGCTCGCGGCATTCCTGCTTGGCCGCCTGTTCGCGCTGACGCTGCCGTTCCGTCTCCGCCCGCTTTATGAGCCCTCCGTTCATTTGTTGTTTCCGCTATCCGACCAAACGGACAAAGGCCTTCGCTTGTGGAGCGCGTTCCCCAGCGATCATGCCGCGCTCTGGATGGCGATAGCCGTCGGCATTTTCCTTGTCTGGCGATGGATCGGCCTGCTCGCGATCGTGCATTGCGCGGTCTTCGTGTGTCTGCCTCGCGTCTATGTGGGGCTGCACTATCCAACCGACGTCATCGGGGGCGCGGCCATCGGCGCCTTCTGCGCATGGCTCTTCACGCGTCCGCCGATACGCACCCGCTTCGCGCCGCTCTTCTTGCGATTCATGGAATATCGGCCGGCCATGGGTTACATGCTCGCTTTCCTGTTCTTCTTCGAACTCGCGACGATGTTCGATGAGCCGCGTACCGTCGCGGGATTGGTCGTAAAGCAACTACACCGAGGGTTTCTCCATTGAGCACAAGACTTCCCTGCACCACCGCTCCTGGCTGACGACGAACGACGGCAGATGCCAATCTGGTGTCTCGGCTACGCCAGTGCGGACGACCGGACCACTCTGTTAGCAGCCCTGGAATGCCCGACCCTGCGACCGGCGACAACGGGTCGCGGGCTGCCCGTCGCAGATTCGCAGAATTCGAAAAACATGCCATTTGCATGAGACCGGCTACGGCCAACTACGGACGCCCGACCTCGCTCTCGGCCGGACATTCGAAGGTCCGTTCTGCTCGGTTAGCTGCCCTTGCCCTGCTCGAGGGACGCTGCGGCGATTTCGTCCATGATGTTGGTCACGCGCTGCACCGATTGCATGTTCTCATCCATCGTAGCGCCGGACGCTTGACGAACTCGGCACCGGCTCGCCGCCCCCCGAAGCCCTGGATATTCAGTGTTGTCGCCGCCTCCGGAGCGTCGGCGGCGAAATGGCATTTCGGTCGCGCGGAAGATCTACTGATCGATCTTTCGTGTGACGCTCGACTGGGGTTCGCTGTATGCCAACCGCCTTCGCCTCTGTGCAAACATTTGTGCGCGATGGGACAAGTATGCGGAATTTCGTCTTTCTACCCTTGCGCTGGTGCGATGCAACAAGGCGTACATGGTGTGGGCCATTGCCATCTGCCGCTCAGGGAGTTCCGGGATGTATACCAAACTTGTCGATCACGGGCATGGAGTGCTGCGCGCAGGCGGTCTTGCCCGCCACTGGCGCGAGCTGGTTCTTGGCGCCGTCAGTCTGCTCGCGCTGCTGGTGTCGGGTCACGCACAGGCTGCCGCGCCGGCGCCTGCCGAATGCGCGGCGCTACAGGCGAAATACCCGCAATTCAAGGGCAAGACGCTGATTAACGCGATCAACCCGCACACGCCAGGCTATGAAGCGCTGGACCCGAATGACCCGAGTAAATATATCGGCTTCGACATCGACCTCGGCGACGCGATTGGCAACTGCCTCGGCTTCAAGATGGCGTACAAGCCAGTCTCGTTCGCGGCGCTGCTTCCGACGCTGCAAAGCGGCCAGGCGGACATCGTGATCTCCGACATGTATGCGACCGAAGAGCGCGCGAAGGCGGCGGACTTCGTCACCTATTCGAAGGTGTTCGACGGCGTGCTCGTCGCGAAGGGCAATCCGAAGAAGATCAGCGGCATCAACCCAACGATGTGTGGCACGACTGCCGCCGAGAACACCGGCTACGTTGAAGTGCCGCTGATTCAGAATCTTGCGCCGGCCTGCAAGGTGGCGAACAAGCCGGAAGCGGCCGTGCAGCTCTATGACAACAACGCGAACGCGATCCAGGCGATTCTCGCGGGCCGCGCAGACACCTATATCAACGACGTGAACACGGTGGACCAAGCGGTCAAGGCGTATCCGAACCAACTCGAAAAAGCCAGTGCGGTGACGCTGCCGTATTCGATTGGTATAGCCGTGCCGAAAACCAACCCCGCAATGCGCGCTGCCGTGCTGGCAGCGCTCGTCGCGATCCAGAAGGCCGGCATCCAGGCCGACTTGCTGAAGAAGTGGTCGCTCGGCGTTGAAAATCTCGAAACTCCCAAGCTGGTTGCCTTGAACTGATGAATTTGTTTCTGCACTATCTCGGCCTGCCATATCTGCTAAGCGGCATCGGTTTTACGATTGCGGTCACGGCCCTCGGGTTGGCGGGCGGTCTGATCGTGGGACTGGTGCTCGCGAGTATGCAACTGAGCAAGGTGGGGCCGCTCGCCGCGATCGCGCGCGGCTACACGGTGATTTTTCGCGGGACGCCGCTGATCCTGCAACTCGTGTTCGCGTACGACGCGTTGCCGCACATCGGCTTGAAGTTGAGCGCGATGGGCGCAGCGGGTCTCGCGCTCGCGGCGAACGAGGGGCCGTTCATCGCGGAGATCCTGCGCGCGGGTGTGCTCGGCGTCGACCGTGGGCAACTGCTTGCGGGGCAGGCGCTCGGCATGACGCCGACCGTGCTGCTGCGCCGCGTGATCGCGCCGCAGGCGATCCGCACGATGATACCGGCGCTCGGGAACGAATCGGTCAGCGCGTTGAAGAACTCGTCGCTGGCCTCCGTGATCGCGGTCGACGAACTGACCTTGCGCAGCACCCAGCTCGCGTCGTCGACGTTCGATTTCTTTTCGATCTTCTTCGCGTCCGGGCTGATGTATCTCGTGCTGACCGGCGCGATCGCCGCGATCCAGTTGTTCGCCGAAACCGCGCTCGATCTCGATCGCAGCCCGTCTGGACGCTTTGCACGGCTGCTGCCGTGGCGCCGTGCCCGGATCGCGGCGAACCCACTCGGCGCGGGCGCTGCGCTACCCGCCGGTGCGCTGCTCGAACCGACGCCGTCGCCCGTGCCCATGCCCAACGCGCGTGACGTTCACGCGGAACGCGCGCAGCGCTACGCGACGCTCCAGAAGCAGAGCGCGACCGTGCAGGTGAAGGGTTTGAGCAAGCGTTACGGCGAGCAGACGGTGCTCGACGGCTTCGACCTCACCGTCCGCTTCGGCGAGGTCATCGCGCTGCTCGGGCCGAGCGGATCGGGCAAAAGCACCCTGCTGCGCTGTATCAACCACCTGGAGCAGTGGGACACGGGGGAAATCCGCATCGCCGGCAAGCGCCTCGGTTTTCGGGTCGATGGTCAGCCGATGACCCAGGGCGATATCGCTAACGAGCGTGCGAGTGCTGGCGTCGGCATGGTGTTCCAGCATTTCAACCTGTTCAGTCATCTGACGGCGTGCGAGAACATCGCGGGGCCGCTTCGCTGGGTGCACGGCATGGCGCCCGCTGATGCCGAGCGCCGGGCGCGGGAACTGCTCGAGCGCGTCGGCCTCAGTCATCGCGCCGACGCGTTGCCGCGCCATCTGTCCGGCGGCCAACAGCAGCGCGTCGCGATCGCCCGCGCGCTTGCGCCCAATCCTCGCGTGCTGCTGCTCGACGAACCAACGTCCGCGCTCGATCCCGAACTCGTCGGCGAAGTACTCGACGTGATCCAGCGGCTCGTGGACGAAGGCGGTCTGACGATGATCATCTCAACGCACCAGTTGCGCTTCGCCGATCAGGTCGCCGATCGCGTCGTGTTCATGAGCGGCGGCGCGGTGGTGGAACAGGGGCCTGCGCACGAAGTGCTCACACACCCGCGCCATCCGTTGACGGCGCGATTCCTCAGCGTGATGGGCGCCGACGACCGGCTCGAAGTCGCGTCGTGACGGCACGCGCCATTCAGCATTGCCCGGCCCTTTGCGCCGGGCGCCTTACGAGGTTCGAACAACCATGAAGCACCATACTTTGCCTGTGTCGCCCGAAACGGTTCATTGGGGTTATTTCAGCAAGAAAGTCGCGCCCGCGTTGACTGTGCGCTCCGGTGACCGGATCACGATCGAGACGCTGACCCACCATGCGAACGACGATCACGAACGCATGGTCGCGGGCGACCCCGGCGCCGAAAGCATCTTTCACTGGACCCGCGAGCACAAGGCCATTCCGCGCCGTGGCGCGGGGCCAACCGACGGACCTTTTACGCTCGGTTCCGGCGAAGGGGTCGGCGTGCATCTGCTGACCGGGCCGGTCGCGATCGAAGGGGCCGAGCCCGGCGACGTGCTCGAAGTGCGGATACTCGACGTACGACCGCGGCCGAGCTGCAATGCGTGTTATCGGGGACGCTGTTTCGGTTCGAACGTCGCAGCATCCTGGGGCTTCCACTATCGCGATCTGATCGAGGAGCCGAAGCCGCGTGAAGTCGTGACGATCTTCGAGCTCGATACCTCCGGCGAGCCGTTCGCCCGTGCGGTCTACAACTACGTGTGGACGCCGCAGACGGACCCGGACGGTATCGTGCATCAGACGATCGACTACCCCGGCGTTAAGGTCGACCATTCGCTGGTCAAGAAGCGAGAGAACATCCTGTCGAACGTGAAGGTACCCGCCCGCCTGCATTTCGGCACCATGGGACTCGCGCCGACGGAGCTCGACTACGTCAGCTCCAATCCACCCAGCTACACCGGCGGCAATATCGACGACTGGCGGGTCGGCAAAGGGGCGCGGATGTATTACCCGGTCGCCGTCGAAGGCGCATTCTTTTCGGTCGGCGATCCGCATGCGGCGCAGGGCGACAGCGAGCTCGGCGGTACCGCGATCGAGACCTCGTTGACGGGGGACTTCGAATTCGTGCTGCACAAAAAGAACGACCTGGGCGGCACGATCCTCGAAGGCCTCACGCACCCGATGCTGGAAACTGACGACCAATGGTCGGTGTACGGCTTCACCTTCCCGAACTACCTGGCGGCACTCGGCCCGGCCGGACAGATCGAGGTGGCACAGCACTCCAGCCTCGACAAGGCGATGCGCGACGCGTTTCGCAAGCTGCGCCGCTTCCTGATGACCGTACACAGGCTGAGCGAGGACGAGGCCATCGCGCTGATGTCGGTCGCCGCGGATTTCGGCGTCACGCAAGTCGTCGACGGCAACTGGGGCGTGCATGGCTCGATTCGCAAGAATGTCTTCGTCGACGGCGCGGGGGGCTGAGCGTTCCCGTGCGGGCCGCGGGGCGATGCGGAGCCCACGTGTGCTGGCGTGCCGGATGCATCGGCACGGTGCATATGCGCGCTGCTGGTGCGGCCTCGCGCACGACTGAGGCGGCCGCGCGCGCGCTGCCGCTCAGGGCCGGGATCATCGATGCAGGCGACGTGCGATGGCGCGAATATTGCTCTTCAGCGATGATCCGTCCGGCTCCCCGAATCCATCCAAGGGTAGCGGGCGCCCTGCGACGCGCTCGCGCCGTAGGCACCGGCCTTGGAGTCCACTTGGATCTGCTGCGCTTTACTACCGAATCCTATCCGGAAGTCGAACGGCTTCGCGCTTGGCGGGAAGCGCTCAACAGGATGGGATGGCGTAGCGGCGCGATACCTCCTGCAAGAGCGTTGCACGGGACGATCCAGGCGCAGCGTTCGATCGGGGGCTTCGATCTGAGCCTGCTCGCATCCGTTGCGCAGACGCTCGAGCCGAATGCTGCCGCCGGCGACAGCGTGCTGATCATGCTGCACCTCGACGGCGTGGCGACGCTGCTCGCCGACGGCCGACGCCAGCCCCTGACGTTGAACGACCTCGTCTATCTGCCGTCACGCGAGGGTTGCTCGCTGGTTTTCGCCACGGATTTCCGCGCCTTTGTTGTGCGTATACCGCGTGCGTCGATCAGAGGGCGGCTGCTTGCGCCGTCGTCGATGTGTGCCGGGCGGATCGCCGGAGATGCCGGCGTCGGACACGTGTTTTCCGGTTTTCTGGTGTCACTGGCGGAAAGCGTGGAGACGTTATCGGCCAACGAGTTGCGTCCGCTTGAACTCGCGCTGATTGAGTTCCTGGTAGCGATTCTCGCAGTGCATCAGCGCGAAACGCCGATCAGCGGGCTGACATCGTCGCAGGCGGCCATCTTCTCGCGCGTGTGCCGCAGTATCGATGAGCGGCTCAGCGACCCGAAAATCAGTCTCGCGCTTCTCGCCACAGAAGAGCGCGTCTCGCAGCGCTACCTGCAAAAGCTGTTCGAAACCGCCGGCCAGAGCTTCTCCACCTATTTGCGGCTGCGCCGCCTCGAACGTTGCAGGGCAGAACTAGTCGATCCGCTACACGAAAAGATGTCGATCTCGGATATCTGTTTCCGTTGGGGTTTCAACGATCCCGCGCATTTCAGCCGTGCGTTTCGCGACCAATATCACACCTCGCCGCGCGCCTTCCGCAACGAAGCGAGCCTGGATCTGGCCCGGCATCTGGTGCAGCGCATTTCGCGCGGACTGCCGTTCAACACGGAAGCGCTGCTGCTCCATGCGCAAGCCGCAGCGCAGGCCAGCGCGCAAGCGCGGCCGCGGGAAGCAACGCTCGAGGATGCGGGTATGGTCTTGGCCAGCCCCACCGTCGAGACGCGGACCGAGTCCACAAGGGGCGTCGCCCGCCATCCGGGCAAGCCGCGCCACCACCTGTTGCGCGCGACGGCAAACACGGTGCACTGGGGCTATTTTTCGCACGACCTGAAGCCGGTGCTCGAAGTCGACAGCGGCGATACTGTGACGATAGAGACGCTGACGCAGCATGCATCGGACGACTGGGCGCGCATGGTTGCCGGTGACCCAGGCGCCGAAAGCGTGTTCCACTGGACCGCAGAGCGCAAGAACGTGAACCGGCGCGGTGCCGGACCGATCGATGCATCGATCTACGGACGCGGCGCCGGCGAAGGGTTCGGGGTGCATATCTGCACCGGTCCGATCGCGGTGCGCGGCGCCGAACCGGGCGACGTATTGGAAGTCAGGATTCTCGATGTACATCCGCGGCGCTGCGCGAATCCGCAATTCAGCGGGCGCGCGTTCGGCAGCAATGCGGCCGCGTGGTGGGGCTTCCATTACCGCGAGCTGTTGACCGAGCCTAAACCGCGCGAAGTTGTCACGATTTATGAACTCGACGCCGAGCCGCAGCCGCACGACGGTCCGCCATATGCGCGTGCGGTCTACAACTACCGCTGGACGCCGCAGCGCGATCCGTTCGGTGTGGTGCATCCAACGATCGATTATCCGGGCGTGCCCGTCGACCATTCGACGGTCGAGGAGAATCACGGGATCCTGAAGGGCGTCAAGATTCCCGTGCGCCCACATTTCGGCCTGATCGCGGTCGCGCCGCAACAGGACGGCCTCATCGATTCGATCCCGCCGTCCGCGTTCGGCGGCAACCTGGACAACTGGCGCGTCGCGCAGGGCGCGAGCGTCTATCTGCCGATTGGCGTTCCCGGCGCGTTGCTGTCAGTCGGGGATCCGCACGCGTCGCAGGGCGATTCGGAACTGTGTGGGACCGCGATCGAATGCTCGCTGACCGGCGACTTCCAACTGGTGTTGCACAAGAGAGCGACTCTTGCCGGTCAACCGTATGCGGACCTCACGTATCCGCTCGTCGAAACCCCGGAAGAGTGGGTGCTGCACGGCTTCAGCCATGCAAACTATCTGACTGAATTCGGCACGCACGCGCAGAGCAAGGTCTACGAGAAGTCGACGCTAGACCTCGCGATGCGCGACGCGTTCATCAAGACGCGCCGCTTTCTGATGACGACCAAGGGTCTCACCGAAGATGAAGCAATCTCGTTGATGTCGGTTGCGGTCGACTTCGGCGTGACACAGGTTGTCGACGGCAACTGGGGGATGCACGCGATTATCCGCAAGGCCTTGTTCGCGGATTGATTATTTTGTGACGTTCGCTATGGCGCTGCCAGGAGTCGTACGCGTACGACGCATTTCTTTGTTCATGGAGTTACGGTAGATGGATTTATCGACGAGATTCTGGATGGTTGAGGATGCGCCTACGCCAGTCGGTCCCTTTTCTCATGCAACCGAGCAGCACGGATGGGTGTTTCTCACTGGCCAGATGCCGACATCGCCTGACGATGACAACGCCCCGCTTCCCGAAGGTGTTGCCGCACAGACAACCCGGGTGATGGACAATCTGGTTCTCGTGTTAAAGGGGATCGGGCTTGGGCTCGAAGATGTCGTCTCCGCGCGCATCTTTCTGACCGAGTTCAAACGAGATTACGCGACGATGAACGCGGTCTATGCTGCCTATTTCCCGCCTGCGAAATTGCCGGCGCGGACTTGCATCGGCGTGACTGGATTGGCGCGTGACGCGCTCGTCGAAATTGACTTTATTGCACATAGGCAGACTTCTGCAGCCGCTTGATATCGGTGGGCGAGAGCGTGCAAAAGTTGGGGAGGTCGATTTCTTCAGGACTCCCTGACTCACGGCATGATTGCGCGGTGTGCGCTATCCGTTGGCGAGTACCCGCCCGCTGACGCTGGCCTGATGCATTTTCCGCAACCCGAGTCGGCAATCTTGAGCGCCGAGATGCGACGCGGCGAGAATTCCCCGTTCAAAACCA
>NZ_JARESU010000224.1:0-8705 GCF_046027075.1 Paraburkholderia sp. RL18-085-BIA-A
GATTATGTGGACATCCGTCAGCGAACGGTTGCCGATCGCCTATAACCACAAGGACCGCGAGCGGTTCGACTACAACGGCCTCAACCGCAATACGGTACTGCATGGCATCGCAATGGAGGAATATGCAACGGAGGAAAACAGCCTGAAGGCTTTCTCATTGCTTAGTTGCATGGCAGCGTTGATGTCCAAAAGAGAGAGAGAGCCGCTCGACACGCATCCTCCCTTGGAGATAACGCGTCATCGCCGGCCGTGTAAGCAAGCATTGCCTAGCGAAATTGCCGGTTCAAGTCCGGTCCCCCGTCATGTACGAAATGGGCATTCGAAAATTGGGTGATGTGCAAAACTCGTTTCGCCTAGTTTCGTACACTCCTCTCGATACCGTACGTAGCCGGTCGGTTTCGTACAACCGGCCCACTGGTAACGGTTACCAGATAGCGCGCGACCCCAAAAAAAAGCCCGCCTCAGCGGGCGCGCTTAATCCATAGCCGAGGAGATCGAGAAATGGAGAGACGAGCTAAGTATAAACCCTGATCTCAATCCCATGCAGCGTGCCCGAAGCCGCCGTTGTGGACCGGATATTGCTCGTTAGTTCATGAAGGAGAAAGATCATGATCAGACTATTCGGCATATTGGCTTTAGGGGCCGGTCTCGCCGGCTGTGTTGTCGCTCCGCCGTATGGCTATGGTTACGGTGATCCCGCATACGGATATGGTCCTGGCTATTACGCGCCAAGCACTAGTATTGGGGTCGGTGTGGGCGGCGGCAGCTTTGGCGGTGGTGTGGGCGTCGGTGTCGGACTCGGTTTCTGAACCCGCTGGCCAGATTCAAGCCTGACGCCCCTCCGAGGATCGAAGGGCTGCATTCTGAAGACTATCCAGCCCTTCAAAATACGACCAGGGGTGGTAATCTCGCTGAAGTGCATATACACACTGGCATATCCGGTCACGGCGTGTTTTGGCCGCCTGCTCCACGGGTGCTGGCGTCGACCCGACGCGCCTTGGCGGTGACCCGGGCACGGAAGTAAGTTCATGGACATTGCGGTGCGTGCAGATTGTCCTGAAATTCAGTTCCGGCAGCTGCGTGTGTCGCCCGGTTCACTCCGGAAAAGTCCCAGCCGCGGATTCGACCTTCAGGAAGTGGACGCGTCCGCTGACGTCGCCTGCCGCGAGCACCGCTCGCAATTGCCGCCTGCCCTGGAGATTACTGTTTGAGCAAAGCGGACGTCCGAACGGCCTCGCGTTTATAGTGGTGACCGACAGAAACTGGCCGATCACTGCCTCATGCAAACGGCATGGACCGCCCGAATCTCGCACGGTGGCGATCGGCAGCACGCGACGCGCTGAGCCGCACGGCCAACCAATGCCAGCAGGCTTTTTTCTTTCCGGCGACCGATTTCCTGGACACCGGGGGCAAACTGATGGTCTTTCGGCCCAAATCGAGTCTATGCCTGCCCAGTTCAGACCCACGCCAGAGCAACAGGCCATCGTAGATGCGGCCGGCAGCGGCGACAACCTCAAGATCAAGGCTTACGCGGGTGCGGGAAAAACATCGACGCTCCGTCTGGTCGCGCATCGGCTTGCTCCACAGCGCGGGACCTACCTCGCGTTCAACAGGGAAATCGCTGAGCATGCGCGGCGCGGCTTTCCGGATAACGTCGTTGCGCGGACTGTCCACTCGCTCGCGTATGCCTCCACGCCGCCCGCCTTGACCTCGCGGGTGAGCCTGCCCGCCGAGCCACCGCATGAGCTTGCGGCGCGGTACGGCCTGAGTTCCGTGGAGGTGCCATCTGTCACTGGCAAGGCTCTCGAGTTGACCCCCTTCGACCTGGGGCGTATGGTCGCCGACGGACTTGGACGCTTCTGTCGTTCCGCGAGTCCTGTACCCGAGCCGGCTCACATTCCCGTCGACGAGAAAATCAACACCGGCGCCGCAGGGTGGCTCCGCGACGGACTGCTCCCCTCCGTTTCTCGCATGTGGATGGAGAGCACTGAACGAAACGGGCGCAGCGCGATCATGCCGGACGTATACCTGAAGGTCTGGTCACAGATGGATCCGCGCATTGACTCGGACTTCATACTGTTTGACGAGGCGCAGGATAGCGACGGCGTCATGCTGCAAATACTGGCGCGTCAAACTCACGCGCAGATCATCTATGTGGGCGACCCCTATCAGCAGATTTACGAGTGGCGCGGTGCACTCAACGCGATGTCGCAAATCGACGCCCCGGAGCTTGCACTGACCGAGTCGTTCCGGTTCGGCGCGCTGTTCGCTACACTGGCCAGCAGGCTGCTCCAGCTACTGGGCGAACGCACGCCATTGCGCGGCCAACCCGGCATCGGCTCCATCATCTCTGACGACCCGGCCATTGCACCGCCTGTCGATGCCATCTTGTGCCGAAAGAACGTCTCCGCGATCTGGCATCTCGCGGCCGGAATCGAGGCAGGGCATCGCCCCTCGATCCGCATGAGTCCCGCTGAGATTGTGACGTACGCCGACGGCGCTGATGCGCTAATCGCCGGACGTCGCGCATTCCGACCAGCGGCATTTTCGCTGTTCGAAAACTGGAAGGAGGCACAATCCTTTGCGCGCAGCGCCGCCGGCGTCGATCTTCTACCGGTCGTACGAATCGTGGATGAACTCGGAACCGACTATCTGCGCTCGCTCGCCCAGCGAATCGCAGCAGAGACTGAAGCGGACTACGTGATCTCGACCGTTCACCGGGCGAAAGGCCTTCAATGGAAACGTGTGAAGGTCACAAACGATTTCCTCTTCAAGATGGAAAACGGTCGACTCGTTCTGGACGACGACGAATTGCGCCTTCTGTACGTGGCCACCACCCGCGCCCAACACGTGCTCGATGTCTCCGCGCTTCGCGAAGAATTGATCCGGCTGTTGGGCCCCCGTCCGTGAAACCGTCGCGCATCGTGCGTCGCCGGTCGTTAAGCGTTGTTCGACGCCTGCCCATGTCTGCTGGCGCGCGTATACGCGACGACGCGTGCGGGCAGGCGTTGGACAACGCTCGAGGGAGGAAACCGCGGAGTGTACCGAGGCGGCTATGGGGATTGAAGTGTTCGCGTGGCCCGATCGATCACGCGTTATGGGCCGAAGCCGGGGCTGGCCTGATGCCAATGAAGCAGCGATGCCGTGGCCCGGCGTATTTCGCGCGATTCGCGACAGGCGGCAACCTCTGCCTGGCGAGATGCACACAAACGTCTCCTGCTGGCGCTCGTTGCCGAGGAGCCGACAGTCGGATTGAAGATACCTGGTGACTCTGGTTCACGCCTCACCTCTGGAACCAGGTGGCGCGCGAATCGGGTGGCTGCGTGGCAGGATTTCGACGATGATCATTGGTGCGCCGCAGTGCCGACAGACGAATGTCGGTGCCGTTGTGCGGGGTGGCACGTCGTCACCGGCGATATTGGCGGGCGGAGCATGCAACAGCGCGCGTATCGTCGCCAGGTTCTGCCGGCGCACCGGGTTGGCGAGCAGACCATAGTGGCGGATGCGGTGGAAGCCGCCAGGTAGCACATGCAGCAGGAACCGCCGCATGAACTCGGGCGCATCCAGCGTCATGGTCTTGTAGCGGGTACGGCCACTCGCACGATAGTCCTTCCAGCGGAAGGTGACCCCCCGTTCGCCGAACGCCACGAGGCGCTGGTTGGAGATGGCCACGCGATGCGTATAGCGCGACAGATACGCAAGCACGGCTTCCGGTCCTGCGAACGGCCGCTTCGCATATACCACCCATTCGCATGCGCGCAGCGGCGCGAGCCACCGGGCGAAGACAGCGCAATCGGCAAGTGCAGCGTACTCGCCAAAGAAGCGTAGCTGGCCCCGGCGAGGTGCATGGGTGAGCTCTTCCAGGAAGCGCCGCCGGAACAGTCGCGAGAGGACGCGTACTGGCAGGAAGAAGCCGGGCCGGCATCCAACCCACCGTTCACCATCAGACGAGAGACCTCCGCCGGGAACGATGCCGTGCACGTGAGGATGGTGTGTGAGTGCCGAACCCCACGTGTGCAGGACGAGGGTCGCGCCAATCTGCGCGCCCAGATGCTTCGGGTCGGCGGCGATCGTACGCAGGGTTTCGGCGGCAACGTCGAACAGCAGCCCGTAGATGATCGACTTGTTATACCAGGCGATCGCGCTGATCGCCGCAGGCAGCGTGAAGACCACGTGGTAGTACTCGACCGGCAGCAGATCGGCCTGACGTGCCTCGAGACCGGTGTGCGGCGCTCGCCTGGCACTTCGGGCAATGGCGGTTACGACACGTAATGGAGTGCACTCCATTAGGCAGAGGGATTTTTGGTTAGCGATTGCGGCTACGAACCAATGAGCGATTCCATATAAGTCGCACCGCAATCGGTAACCAAAAATCCGTTTGTGCTGAACCGCTCCGCAGGCGGTCGCCTCTATGGGCATTGAATGACCGGCGGGGTCATCCAGGGTGCGCCACCCGCGTTGGCCGGGCACCGGACGACGATGAAGCGGCGTTGGCCGGCGCGTGAGGGTGGTGTGAGCGTTGAGTTGGCGAGGTCAACGGTGCAGATTGCGGGGCGTTCACCTACGGCAAAGACCCGATGACGCAGGGCCGGGCGCGTTGCCGTCCGGAATGCATGGGAACGTGGCGGGCCGTGGGGCGAACGCGCATCAGTGAACATGGTGAGCGGGTGGTGGCGCACGCGGCAGTGCACCGGGCAGGAAGGATTCGATGCAGAGCATGTGGCCGTTGCCGCAGACGGGGCAATCGCGCAGGGACTTGCCGGTGAGTCGCTGGTAACGGTCGCGGTAGTCTTCCATCGGGTCGGGTATGTCGTGCGCGGGAGCCACGACGCCGAGCAGCTGGCGGCAGGTAGCGAGCCTGGCGGTCCGGTGGCGATTGGCCAGCAGGCCGTAACTGCGGATGTGCTTGAAGCCGTCGGGCAGCACATGCAGCAGGAAGCGGCGGATGAATTCGTCGGCCTCAAGCGTCATGGTCTTCATTGCGGCGGGATGTTTATAGTCTTTCCACCGGAAGGTGACGTGGCCGTCGTCGAAGCTGACCAGCCGGTGGTTGGAGATGGCCACGCGGTGGGTGTAGCGGCCCAGATAGTCGAGTACGTGTCGGGCGTCGCCGAAAGGAGGCTTCGCATAGACGACCCACTCGGCTTGTGCGGCCGGCGCGAGAAAGGCGGCGAACGCCTGAAGGTCGGCGAGCGGTTCAAGCTGGCCGTAGAAATGCAGTGCGCCGGTGTCGAAGGCATGGCGCAGCTGTGCGAGAAACAGACGCCGGAACAGCCGTGAGAGCACCCGCACGGGCAGGAAGAAACCGGGGCGACAGGCGATCCAGTGTTCGCCGCCCGCGGCGATGCCGCCGCCCGGGACCACGCAGTGCACGTGCGGATGGTGTTGCAGGTTCTGCCCCCAGGTATGCAGGACCGTGATGAAACCGATCTCGGCGCCGAGGTGTTTGGGATCGGCGGCGATCGTGCGCAGGGTTTCGGCGCTGGTGCGGAACAGCAGGTCGTAGAGCACGCGTTTGTTCTGGTACGCGAGTGCTGCGATGGGCTCGGGCAGCGTGAAGACCACATGGAAATACTCGACCCCGGGCAACAGCTCAGCCTGCCGGTGTTCGAGCCATTGAGCGCGGGCGAGCGACTGGCACTTCGGGCAGGCGCGATGCCGGCACGAGTTGTAGGTGATGCGCTGGTGACCGCAGGCATCGCACTGCTCGACATGGCCGCCCAGCGCCGCGGTGCGACACAGCTCGATCGCGCTCATGGCACGCCGTTGGGCACGACTGAGCGCGTCGGCGTGGCTCTGCCGGTATTGCGGACCGCAGCGGCGGAAGATGTCCGCCACCTCGGGTGCGACGCTCATGACGCGGGTTCAGAAATACTCGGGCGGACTGGGCGGAGGCTGCACCGGCTCAGGGTGAGGCAGCAGATCAAAGGGGCTGGAGGTTGCACAGATGGTGCTGGTTGCCAATTTCAAGTACTTGGCCGTGGTCGAAAGGCTGCGATGACCCATCAGCAGCTGGATCCTGCGTACATCGGTGCCGGTCTCCAGCAGATGCGTGGCGAAGGCGTGGCGCTTATATCGCTGGGTAAATAAGGCAGAGATTTTTTTGGTTGGCGGTCGCGGCAACCAGCGCATCGCCATGTCGTCGGACCTGATCCGCGACCGGTAATCAAAAAAATGTTTGTGCTAAACCGCTCCACAGGCGGTGGCCGCTATGGGCATTGAATGACCGCCGCGGTAATTTGTGATGTCGTGCGGGGGTGATCACAGATGGACTTCCGACGGGAGTGGTAAGCATCACGTGTAAAGGAAGCGGGAATGTGCGCGTGAACAGGCAAATCACCCGCCATTCTTGAGTACGCTGGTGCGCCAGCAGATCGAAGGCACGAGTGCGGCCGCGTTGGCCTCGTCAGGAAAGGCGAACGTGTACGGAAACAGGTGCGGTGGCAACTAGCGGGCATGGTTGGGACCTGGCGGGGCTCGTGGAAGGCTGCCGGGCATGTCTTCGATGCGGAGCATGTGTCCCTTGCCACATACGGGGCAGTCGCGTAGTGACTTGCCGGTCAGTCGCTGGTAGCGGTCACGGTAGTCTTCCCCGGGCTCGGCTGCGGCAGCGGGGGGTGCTTCGACGCCAAGTAGCTGCCTGCAGATGGCGAGCTTGTCGGCACGGTGGCGGTTGGCGAGCCACCCGTAGCTGCGAATGCGCTTGAAGCCGTCAGGCAGCACATGCAGCAGGAAGCGACGGATGAACTCGTCGGCCGTGAGCGTCATGGTGCTTTGTCTGGACTCGTGCCGGTAGTCCTTCCAGCGGAACTGCACGGTGTGCCCGTCGAAGGCGAGCAGCCGGTTGTTGGAGATGGCGACTCGGTGGGTGTAGCGGCCCAGGTAGTCGAGCACGTGTTCGGCACCGCCAAAGGGTGGCTTGGCGTAGACCACCCACTCCGCCCGTGCTGCGGGTGCAAGCCAGGCTGCGAATTCGACAGGATCGCTCAGGGATTCGAACTGACCGTGCAGGCGCAGCCCGCCGGCGTCGTAAGCGCGACGCAGCTGTTCGAGAAACAGGCGGCGAAAGAGCCGTGACAGGACCCGCACGGGCAGGAAGAAGCCCGGACGGCAGGCGATCCAGCGCTCGCCGTCCGGGGCAATGCCGCCGCCCGGCACAACGCAATGGACATGAGGGTGATGCTGCAGGTTCTGTCCCCACGTATGCAGGATCGTGAGGAAGCCGATCTCGGCACCCAGGTGTTTCGGATCGGCGGCGATCGTGCGCAACGTTTCGGCGCTGGCGCGAAACAGCAGATCGTAGAGCGTCCTCTTGTTCTGGAACGCGAGAGCGGCGATGGATTCGGGAAGCGTGAAGACGACATGAAAATACTCGGTCGAGGGGAGGAGCTCCGCATGCCGGCGTTCGAGCCATTGCGCGCGGGCGAGTGACTGGCACTTCGGACAGTGCCGGTTACGACATGAGTCGTAACTGATGCGCTGATGGCCGCATGCATCGCACTGCTCGAGATGGGCACCGAGCGCTGCGGTACGACACAGCTCGATGGCACTCATCACGCGTCGCTGGACACGACTGAGCCCCTCGGCATGGGATAGCCGAAAACTGGGCCCGCACTGGCGGAAGATGTCCGCCACTTCGAGCGCCGGCCGCATGACTGCGATCAGAAGTACTCGGGCGCAGGTGGCGGGGATGGAATGGGTGCGGGGTGCGGCAGCAGATCGAAGGGACTGGTGGTGGCGCACACGGTGCTGGTGGCCACCTTCAGGTACCGGGACGTTGTCGCAAGGGACCTATGGCCCATCAGTAGCTGGATCCGGCGCACGTCGGTACCGGTTTCCAGCAGATGCGTGGCGAACGCGTGTCTCAAAGAATGGGGTGTCACGGGTTTGGTGATGCCGCTGCGCTTGCGTGCAAGCTCGCATGCGTCGCCCACGGCATGGCGGGTGATGGGCCGCCCCGGAATGTTGCCTGGAAAGAGCCATTCCTTCGGATGGGCGTCCTGCCAGTACAGCCTCAGGATCTCGAGCAGCCTCGGCGAGAGCATTACATAGCGATCCTTACGGTTCTTCCCCTGGTTTACACGGATGACCATGCGCTTGCTGTCGATATCGGTGACCTTCAGATGCACGACTTCCGACACCCGCAGTCCGGCGGCGTACGCGGTCATCAGGATGGTGCGGTGCTTGAGACTGGCGACCGATTCGAAGAAGGTGGTGATCTCCTCCAGGCTGAGGACGACCGGCAGTCGGAACGGCTTCCTCGGCAAGGGAAAATCCTCGTCGCTCCAGTCGCGTTTAAGCGTCACGCGGTAGAGAAACCGGAGTGCGCCGATCGTTGGGCCGAGGCTGCCGGGTGCCAGCTTGCGCTCTTCCCGGAGATAGATGAGCCAGGCCCGGATCTCGTCGGGACCCAGCAGTTCGGGCGAACGGCGAAAGTGGCGGGAAAAACTGGATACCTGAATTAGATAGGACTTCTGCGTGTTATCGGCGAGATTACGGATCTCCATGTCGTGCAACATGCGTTGGCGCAGCGGCGTCATGACTAACCCCCTGGAAGCAGTGGTGGAGCCCGGTTGGGCATCCACATACTGCTCCTGGAGGTGTCTGCGTCCCCTCGTTGGGATCCTGCGTCAGCTCACCGTCACCAATGAACGTCAGCCATCAGCTGTCGCATTCCTCCCCCTACCGCGTCAGCGGTTTAGTAC
>NZ_JARESU010000225.1:0-8520 GCF_046027075.1 Paraburkholderia sp. RL18-085-BIA-A
AGCATACGCATCAATTCACGCCCATCTCGCTGACTTTGTGGACGCGTGAATCGGCGGATTTGTTTTCGACGCTTTCCTCGCGGCGGCTCTGTGCATAGCGTTGCGATTCATCGTAATAAGCCAGGTATTTGCGCTGTGTGACGATGTGATCGGCGATGTGCTTCGCGTCGTGCCACACGCCCCAGATGAATGCGGAGCCACGGCGCGATAGCCAGGGCAGACCGAGGAAATAGATCCCCGGCTCCTTCGATACGCCGCGCTGATGTTTCGGCTTACCCTTTTCATCGAAGGCGTTGACGTTCAACCAACTGAAATCGACTGCATACCCGGTCGCCCAGACAATCGACGTCACGCCGGCTTTCGCCAGATCGAGATCGTGCAACGGGTGCGTCACGCATTCCGGATCCGCGGGAATGACGCGGGCTTCGGGTTCTTCGGGAAGATCGAGACCGTTGCGCTCGGCATACGCGTCGGCCGCGTCCAGCAGCGACAGATAGTTCTCGTCGCCGCGCGCGATGTTCGCCGCGAGATCTGCTTCGAAGGTCACCACGCCGTCATCGAACGATTTCGTGAGACCAACGAGCGTGATGCCCTGATTCGCGAGACGCCGGAAATCCACCGTATGGCCGCCGCGCGAACCACTCACCGCAATCGTGACGTGCTCCCTGCCTGGCTTCATGACCTCTGCATCCCATTCGCCGAGCACGCCGAGCCACCAGCAGAAGTCGCGACCGCGATAGGCGCGCGGCGGACGATCATGCGCTCCGACCGACAGGTAGACACGCTTGCCCGCACGTTGCAACTCGTCCGCGATTTGCACGCCCGACGATCCCGCACCCACCACCAACACGCCCCCTTCGGGCAATCGATCGGGATTGCGATAGTCGGCGGAATGAAGCTGCGTAAGACTCGAATCTCGCGGCGCGATGGGCGGAATGACGGGACGCTGGAAAGGCCCGGTCGCGACCACTACGCGATTGGCCTCGATCGCGCCCTCCGATGTTTCGATGGTAAAGCCCTGCCGCCCCGCATTGCGCACGACCTTCTTCACTTCCACGCCGGTGCGAATCGGCGCTTCAAACTTCTTCGCATAAGCGACAAAATAGTCCGCGATCTGTTCCTTCGGAGCGAATGCGTCGGGGTCGATGTCTGCGAACTCGAGATTGGGGAAACGATCGTGCCACGCGGGGCCATTGGCGACCAGGGAATCCCAGCGTCCCGTGCGCCAGCGCTCGGCGATGCGAGCGCGTTCCAGCACGAGATGCGGCACGCCAAGCTTGCTCAAATGTTCGCTCATCGCGACGCCGGCCTGACCCGCGCCGACCACGAGCGTGTCGATTGACGTTGTTTCCACTGTCATGGCTGTGTCCTTCTGAAATGGTGGAATGTTTCGATTCGATCGCGGCGTCGCGGCCTTCGAACGCTCGGGATCGTTGCGGACCCGGTCGTGTTTTCCGACAGCACGTTGCCACCCGGTCCGTTCGTCTTTCGTGAAAATCTACGCGCCCGTCTAGAATTTGAAAAATATATTTAAAAAATGCATGGCATCGGATTTACCTATGCAAGCTTTTTTTGACTGCTTCACAATGCCGCCATTGAAGACCCTGAACGCGGAGCGCCGTCGATGGAGACTCACCCGTTGCGCTACTCGTTGCGCCAGTTGCGTTATTTCGTGGTCACTGCGGAAGCACTGTCCTTCACCGCCGCCGCGAAGCGTCTGCACATCTCGCAGCCGTCGATCTCAACGGCACTCGCGGACCTCGAAGTGTCGTTCGGCGTGCAACTCTTCATCCGGCATCACGCGAGCGGTCTTTCGCTCACGCAAGCCGGTCGCGATCTGCTCGGGCAAGCGCGCAATTTGCTGAAAATCGCGGAGGAATTGCAGACGACCGCGAAGGAAATGGACGGCGGCATGACGGGCGCCATCGCGCTCGGCTGCCTCGTCTCGCTCGCGCCACCGCTCATGCCGGGGCTGATCAGCCGATTCGCGGGCGAGCACGCGGGTATCTCGTTTCGCACGGTCGAGGCGCATCAGGATGGCCTCTTGCGCGGCTTGAACGACGGCTCGCTCGACATTGCCCTCACCTACAGCCTCGACCTGACAGAGGACATCGCCTTTACGCCGCTGCTCTCACTGCCGCCTTATGCGATCCTGCCGAGAACGCATCGCCTGGCACGCGCGCGCAAGGTATCGCTCGCAGACCTCTTGCCCGAGCCGTATGTGATGCTCGACCTGCCGCACAGCCGCGAGTACTTCGCCGCGCTCTTCGATGCGGTGGGTAGCCGTCCCGTGCCCGCGTTCCGTTCGTCGCAGCCGGAGGTCGTGCGCGGCATGGTGGCCAACGGTCTCGGCTATAGCCTCCTGAACTTTCCACTCAAATCGAATCGCACTGTGGATGGCGAAGAGTTCGTCATTAAGCGTTTCAAAGACAACGTCAGCGCAACGATGCTCGGCATCGCGCAATCGCGCACGATGAAGCCGCGCCAGGTCGTGCAGCGGTTCGCGTCGTTCTGCGAGAACTATATTCGGCGGCTGCATCTCGACGCATGATCAGGAAAGCGCGATCGTCCGCTTTAAGCCTGCGCCTGCTGCATAGGTAAAAGCTTTGCTTTGTATCTGAAAACAATATTTTGGCTTGCAATTTGGCTTGATAGATTGGTGTTCATGTTGAGCGCTACGCCGCAAAGCCTCAGGTTGCCGCGCTCTCACCGTGACGAATCAAGGGGGAAACCATGGCCAACCCGGCAAGGACGATCGCAGTGCAAGCACTTGTCGACGAACTGCAGACGGGTTGCGAACGGCCATTCGGCGATGCGCATGCGATGCCGCCCGGTGTCTATACGTCGCCCGAATTCCTCAAGCTCGAAGAGCGCGCTATCTTCGAGCGTGAATGGCAATGCGTCGGCCGCGCCAGTGCGCTCAAAGTGCCCGGCGATTACATGACGGCGCGGATTGGAGCGCAACCGATCGTCGTATTGCGCGACGAACAGATGCAGCTCAAGGCGATGTCGAACGTGTGCCTGCATCGCATGTCGGTGCTGCTCGAAGGACGCGGCAACGTGCGTCGCATCGTCTGCCCATATCACGCCTGGAACTATTCGCTGGATGGCGCGCTGCAAGGCGCGCCGCTCATGGATCGGCAAGAGGGCTTCTGCAAGGAAAGCTACAAGCTGCCCGCCGTGCGCTGCGAAGAATGGCAAGGCTGGATCTACGTGACACTCGACGAAAACGCGCCGCCCGTTCATGCGCAGCTCGCCGAACTGAGCGAGCTCATCGGTGCGTACGGCATGGCGGACTACATCGAAACTTTCTATGAAGAGCACGTGTGGGACACGAACTGGAAGATCCTCGCGGAAAACTTCATGGAAAGCTACCACCTGCCGATGCTGCATCGCGCGACGGTAGGACCGCATTCACGGCTCGAGGAAATGGAATGCCCGCCCGGCTATCCAGCCTTCAACTATCACTGGATCACCAAGGAAGCGTCCTTGCCCATCGGCAACGCGCATCCGGACAACACGCGCCTCACGGGACATTGGCGCAAGACCACGGCGCTGCTCGCGATCTACCCGACGCATCTCGTCACGCTTACGCCGGGTTACTTCTGGTATCTCGTGCTACAGCCTCAAGGCGTGGAGCGCGTACATATCCGCTTCGGCGGCGGGCTTGCGCCGGAGTTCATCGCCGATCCCGAGGCCAATGCGCACATGACGACGTTGAAGAAGCTGCTCGACGAAGTGAACGCGGAAGACAAACACGGCGTGGAAGCCGTCTTTCGCGGCGTGCACGCGCCGCTCGCGAAGCCCGGTCACTTGAGCCCCCTCGAACGCCCCAACTATGACTTCGCGCGCTATGTCGCCAGCAAAATCGCCGCGACGCAGCTCGGCACGCATTGATTACGACGCATCATCGACAGGACGCGATCACGATGTCAAACCCTTCCTTCATTTCGTTCTCGGGCGTGAGCAAATCGTACGACGGCGCCCAATACGTCGTCGGTGACTTGAACCTCGACGTGCGCAAGGGAGAATTCCTGTCGCTGCTGGGTCCGTCCGGTTCGGGCAAGACGACGACGCTCATGATGCTGGCGGGATTCGAATCGCCCACGCGCGGCGAGATACGTCTCGACGGACGGCGGCTCGACGACAAGCCGCCGCATCAGCGCGACATCGGCATGGTGTTTCAGAACTACGCGCTCTTTCCGCATCTGACGATCGCGGAGAACGTCGCGTTTCCGCTTTCCGTGCGGCGCGTGAGCCGCGCCGAGCAGAAAACGCGCGTAAAGCGCGCGCTCGAGATGATCGAGCTGCCGCATCTGGCGAACCGGCGTCCCGCGCAGCTCTCCGGCGGACAGCAGCAGCGCGTGGCGCTCGCGCGCGCGCTCGTGTTCGAGCCGAGCGTCGTTCTGATGGACGAGCCGCTCGGCGCGCTCGACAAGCGCCTGCGTGAAACCATGCAATACGAAATCATGCGCCTGCATCGCGAGCTGTCGCTCACGATCGTCTACGTGACACACGATCAGGCCGAAGCGCTGACGATGTCGGACCGCGTCGCCGTGTTCTCCGATGGCCGTATTCAGCAAGCCGCCACGCCCAGCGAACTCTACGAGAATGCGCAGAACGCCTTTGTGGCGAACTTCGTCGGCGAGAACAACAGCTTGACTGGACGCGTCGTCACTGCGGGCGAGGAGTGGGCGACGCTCGCGCTCTCGGACGGCAGCATAATTCGTGGCCGTTGCGAACCCGGCCTGCACGCGGGCGACGAAGCGATGCTCGCGCTGCGCCCCGAACGCGCGCATATCCCGAGCGCCGCAGGCGCGCAGGTCGACGAACACAGGAACCTGGTGCGCGCACATGTCGAGGAACTGGTGTATTGCGGCGATCATCATCGCGTGCATCTTGCGCTCGGGTCGCGCGATTCCTTCGTCGTGAAAGTGCCCAATACGCAGCGCCATGCGCTGCCTTCGCCCGGCAGCGCGATCGAGATCGCATGGCGCCACGACGACTGCAAGATTCTCGCGATGAGCGTGCCGCGCAGCGCGCCCGTGACCCAAGCATCCACACCGCTCTCACCTTCCATCATCACGACCGCACCTGCAGGAGCCAACTAGAATGCGCACTCTCATCAAAACACAAAGCGTCGCACCCGCAGTACTCGCCTTCGCCACCATGACCACCCAGGCGGCGGAGACGCTCTCCGTCGTGACTTTCGGCGGTGCATACGAAGCGGCGGCAAAGAAGGCCTATTTCGAGCCGTTCACCCAGGCGACCGGCATCGGCTTCTCGACCGAATCGTATGACGGCGGCCTCGCGAAGCTCTCCGCGATGGAGCAGGCGAAGAACACCACGTGGGACCTGATCGACCTCGAAACGAACGATGCGATCATGGCCTGCGACGAAGGCCTGCTGCAGAAGTTCGACAAGAAGACGCTCGGCAAGACGAGTGACTTCATCCCCGGCACGATCAGCGATTGCGCGGTTGCGAGCATGGTCTGGTCCACGGTCTACGCATACGACACGAGCAAGCTGAAGACCGCTCCGACCACTGTCAACGACTTCTTCGATCTGCAGAAATTCCCCGGTAAGCGCGGCCTGCGCAAGTCGCCGAAGGTGACGATGGAATGGGCGTTGATTGCGGACGGCGTCGATCCGAAAGATGTCTACAAGGTGCTCGCTACGCCCGCCGGCGTGGATCGCGCGTTCAAAAAGCTCGACACGATCAAGCGGAACATCGTGTGGTGGGAGTCGGGTGCCCAGGCACCGCAGTTGCTCGCAGACGGCGCGGTCGTGATGACGCAGGCCTACAACGGCCGCATTTCCGACGCTGCGAAGGAGGACAACAAGCCATTCAAGACCGTCTGGGACGCGCAAGTTTACGACTTCGACTGGTGGGCCGTTCCGACGGGCGCGAAGCACGCCGACGCCGCCGCGAAATTCATCGTCTCCGCTTCGCAGCCGAAGGCGTATGCGGATTTGTCGAAGTACATCGCCTACGCGCCGCCGCGCAAGGACGCAATCGCGCTGGTCGACAAGCAACGCCTCGCCGATCTGCCGACCGCACCCGAGAACTTCAAACGCGCCTTGCAGATCAACGCGAACTTCTGGGCCGACAACGCCGACCAGATCAATAAGCGCTTCCAGGTGTGGTTGACGCAGTAACACCATCGTCGACGAGAGCCCAACTTGACTACCCACATGCCCGCTTCGGCCCGTGCCACGGCCCAAGGCTCTCCGACGAGAGCCGACGGCCGCGCGTCGTTCCAAAAGGCGCGCCGCCGTGCGTCCATGCAGGCGCTTTTGCTCGCGCTGCCGCTGATCGTGTTTCTGCTTTCGACGTTCATCGCGCCGGTCGCGCTCCTGCTCGCGCGCAGCGTGCAGAACCACGAAGTGCCCGACAGCATGCCCGCGCTCACGCGCGCGCTCGATGAATGGGACGGGCGCGGCGTGCCGGACGAGCGCATGTTCGCCCTGCTCGCCGCGGGGCTCAGGGAGGCGCAGCAAAACGGACAGCTCGGCACGGTCGCGCGGCGGCTGAACTTCGATCAGGCCGAGTTCCGTAGCCTGTTGATGCGCACCGCGCGCCAGTTGCCCGCCGATGCGCCGCCCGCGTGGAAACCGGCGCTCGTTGAACTCGACGCACGCTGGAATTCGCCGGAGATCTGGCGCTTGCTGAAGCGCGCCGCCACGTCGCCGACGCCGGACTATCTGCTCGCGGCCGTCGATGCGCAAGTGACACCGCAAGGCTCAGTGGCGTTCGTGCCGGACAACGCTTCGGTCTACCGGCAGGCGTTCGTGCGCACGATCTCGATCAGCGCCACGGTCACGCTGCTGTGCCTGGTGTTCGGCTATCCGGTCGCATGGCTGCTCGCGAACCTGCCCGCGAAAAGCAGCAACCGCTTGATGCTCTTTGTGATCGTACCGTTCTGGACCTCGGTGCTCGTGCGCACGACCGCGTGGTACGTTTTGCTGCAACCGGGCGGCGTCATCAACAGCCTGCTGATGGGGCTCGGTCTCACCACTCATCCGCTGCCGCTCATCTTCAATCGCGCGGGCGTGCTCATCGGCATGACGCATGTGCTCTTGCCCTACATGATTCTCGCGATCTATTCGGTGATGAAGAGCGTATCGCCCGTGTACGTGCGGGCCGCGCAATCGCTTGGTGCGCACCCGTTCACCGCGTTCGTGCGGATCTACATGCCGCAGACGCTGCCGGGCGTGGGGGCAGGCTGCTTCCTCGTGTTCGTCCTCGCGCTCGGCTACTACATCACGCCCGCGCTGCTCGGCGGCGCGGGCGACGAGATGATCAGCCAGCTCATCGCGATACAGACCAACACGCAACTCAACTGGGGCCTCGCCGGTGCGCTCTCGGCCTATCTCGTGATCTTCACGGCGATCTTCTATTTCCTGTTCAACCGCATCGTCGGTATCGACCGCTTGCGCTTCGGTTGAGACTCCGTTGAAACACGCGGACACGACGAGGTAAACGACATGCAAGATCAACGCAACAAGGTGCTGACAGAACGCGTCGCCGCGCGCTGGGTGCAGCTGCATACAGCGCTTGTGCTGTTCTTCCTGATTGCTCCGATTCTCGCGATCATCCCGCTCTCGTTCAATTCGGGCTCGTACTTCTCCTATCCGTTGCAGGGCTTCTCGCTGCGCTGGTATGAGCAGGCGCTCACGAGCGCGAACTGGCAGCGCTCGCTCCTGAACAGCATCGGCATCGGCGCGGCGTCGACGCTGATCGCCACGTGTCTCGGCACGCTCGCCGCGCTGGGCATTTCGCGCACGCAGTTTCCGCTGCGCTCGCTGATCATGCCAATCATCATCTCGCCGATGATCGTACCGATCGTTGTCGTTGCCGCGGGCTTCTATCTGATCTTCGCGCCGCTCGGCCTGGTGAACTCGTATCCCGGTGTGGTGCTGGCGCATGCGGCGCTCGGCACGCCATTCGTCGTGATCACCGTGACGGCGTCACTGCTTTCGTTCGATCAGAGTCTGTTGCGCGCCGCTTCCGGGCTCGGCGCGACGCCGTGGGTCACATTCAGGCGCGTGACCTTGCCGCTCATCACGCCGGCGGTCGCGACCGGCAGCGTCTTCGCCTTCGCGACCTCGTTCGACGAGGTAATCGTCATTCTGTTCATCGGCGGCCCGGACCAAACAACCGTACCTCGTCAGATGTGGAGCGGTATTCGCGACTCGATCGACCCGTCGATCCTCGCCGTGGCAACCACGCTGATCGTGTTCGCAGTGCTGCTTTTTGCAAGCATTAATTGGCTGCGCGGCCGCACGGCCGCCGCCAGCAACGCTCTCATCTGACGTATTGAGGCCACTTGGGGCCGAGCTTATGCAAGCTTCGAATCGCGAGGGGGCTGCGTTTTCGGGCAGGGGTTTGTCTTTCCATCAGACGATGCGCTCAACCTAAAAGAAACGACGTGCCTTGCTCCCCTCAATGTCTCTGATCGATGTCGAAGCGACGTTCGAGCGGCCATTTCACACACAAGGCCGATGGCCGTAAATGCC
>NZ_JARESU010000226.1:0-8494 GCF_046027075.1 Paraburkholderia sp. RL18-085-BIA-A
AGCAGATTGGATCGGGGTTTACCTTGAGGCCGCGCAATCTTCGGTGATTGCCCGTGCTCCTCCTAAAGGCGCCACAAGCCCCGCCAGCAAGGCGTTTGCGCGCGTTGTCACCCATCAGCGCCGCCGTCGCGGATAAGCCGTTTATCGTCAAAAGCGATACAGCCTATCCGCCATATCGCATTGCGCGATACAGCCCTTAATCGTCACACTGAGTGCAAATCAATCGCCGCATTCAGGAGACAACTCATGCGCACCCAAGTTGGCATCATCGGTGCCGGGCCCGCGGGCCTGCTTCTTTCCCATCTTCTTCATCTGCGCGGCATCGAGTCGGTCGTCCTCGAAACGCGCACTCGCGACCAGATCGAATCCACCATCCGCGCCGGCGTGCTCGAACAGGGCACGATGGACCTGCTGACCGAAGCCGGCGTCGGCGCACGCATGAAAGCCGAAGGCGCGCTGCATCACGGTTTCGAACTGGCCTTCGAAGGCAAGCGGCGGCGTATCGATCTGACGGGACTCACCGGTCATTCGATCACGGTCTACGCGCAGCACGAAGTGATCAAGGATCTGGTCGCCGCGCGCACGGCCGCGAACGGCGCGCTGCGTTTCGGCGTGTCGGAAACGTCGCTGCATGGTATCGATACCGACAAACCGTCGATCCGCTATCGCCACGAAGGCGAAGCATGCGAACTCCAATGCGACTTCGTGATCGGCTGTGACGGATCGCAGGGCGTTTCGCGCGCTTCGATTCCGCAGGCGCTGCGGAAGGACTATGAGCGCGTCTACCCGTTCGGTTGGTTCGGTATCCTGTGCGAAGGGCCGCCGTCGTCGGAGGAGTTGATCTATGCGCGTCACGAGCGCGGCTTCGCGCTGATCAGCACGCGCTCGCCGAACGTGCAGCGCATGTATTTCCAATGCGATCCGAAGGACTCGGTCGAGAACTGGTCCGACGACCGGATCTGGGCGGAGCTGCATGCACGCGTCGATTCGCATGACGGCCAGAAGATCGTCGACGGCAAGATCTTCCAGAAGAACATTGTCGGCATGCGCAGTTTCGTGTCGGCCACGATGCAACACGGTCGCCTGTTTCTCGCCGGCGACGCCGCGCATATCGTGCCGCCAACTGGCGCAAAGGGCATGAATCTCGCAGTCGCCGACGTGCGCGTGCTGACCCGTGCGCTGAACGCGTTCTACGTCGAAAATCGCACCGATCTGCTCGACAGTTATACCGAAACCGCCCTCAAGCGTATCTGGCGCGCCGAGCATTTCTCGTACTGGATGACGAGCATGATGCACCGCATTGAAGGCGCGTCGCCGTTCGAGCAGCAGTTGCAGGTGGCCGAACTGGAATACGTGACCACGTCGCGCGCGGCGGCCACCGCGATGGCGGAAAATTACGTCGGCGTGGCCGTGCCTCAGGCGTAACAACGGCGCAAGGCGAGGCGCATCGGCACTAGTTGAGCGACAAATCCCGATGCGCCGCGGCCTGAAACTCCGTAGGCGTGACGCCGGTCTGTTTGCGGAAATAGCGGCTGAAATAAGCCGCATCCTCAAAGCCGAGCGCATGCGCGATCTGTTTGATGGTCAAGCCTGAATAGACCAGATCGCGCTGCGCCTCGCGTATCAGATGATCGTTGACGAGCGACAGCGGCGAATGGCCGAGTTCGTCGCGGCAGATGCGGCCCAACTGTGCGGCCGTGACGCCAAGTTTCCCTGCATAGAACTCAATGGGCTGATGTTCGCGAACGTGCGCGGCGACGAGTTCGCGCAGCCGTTTGATCTGCGCCGCGCGCCGATCGTTGACCGTCGCGCTGGCCGCCGACGCGGCATCGGTCAAACGCGCCACTTGCACAAAAAGTGCAATCATCAATGCCATGCCCGCGGCGATATGGCCGCGCGCGCTGCCCCGAAATTCCTGCTCCAGCAAGCCGAACAACGGCATCAGCGTGCCGTCGCCGACCTCGGGCCGCACAGCGATCAGCGCGGGCCGTTGCAGCACCGGTAACAGACCCGGCGACACGGCCTTCGAGATCGACTCCAGCGCCCGCTGCGCAGCGGTGATCACGAGCCCGTCCATTTCCGGCGAAAACACGAATCCATGCACCGTTTGCGCGGGAATCAGCACGATGCACGGCGGTTCGATCGCGATTTTCTCGCTCTCGATCAGCACGTGGCCCGTGCCGCCGCGGATATAGAGAATCTGCAGCAGCGCGTCGTGACGGTGTGCTGCGATATGCCAGTCGTTGGGACGGCTGCGTTCCACGATCCATTCGAAATTGAACGCGTCGTACCAGGGCGGCCGCGCCGACTCTCCATACAGGTCGTAGTTAGGGATTTTACTCATGCCGTTTTGTCTCCTATGTACGAATTGTCCTGCGATGCGCTGCCTTTGTCCAATTTCAGCCGCACTCGCGTGGCTATACTTTTTTCCATGAAAGGCGCGCTTGAATAGCGCGGCGGCGTAGCCGACCAGCGCATCGTGCGGACGATCAAAATCATGGAGATTCGGATGACTAATCAAATCAACGGGAATCGTGACGCAGCAGGCGCGCAGCAATGGCTCGCACTCGAAGGCAAGGTCTGCGTGGTAAGCGGTGCGGCTGGTGGTATCGGCAGCGCTGTTGCTCAGGTGTTCGGCAACGCGGGAGCGCGCCTAGCGTTGCTCGATCGTGACGAGGAAAAGTGCCGTGCACTCGCGCAGAGCCTGAACGCGAATGGTGTTGAAGCGCTCGCGCTCGCTTGCGATATCGGCGACATCGACAGCGTGCGCGGTGCGGTGAACGGCGTCGAGTCCGCGTTCGGTGTAGCCGATGTGCTGGTGAACAACGCCGGACTGCTGCGGCCAGGCGGCATCGAAGAGATCGGGCTGGATGCGTGGAACGCGATGCTGCGCGTGAACCTGACCGGCTACATGCTGTGCTCGCAGCAGTTCGGCCACGGCATGCTGAAGCAACGCGCGGGCGCGATCGTGCATGTCGCTTCGGTGGCCGCGCATCATCCGCAAACATACAGCGGCGCCTATAGCCCCGGCAAAGCCGGCGTGGCGATGCTGTCGAAGCAACTCGCGGCGGAGTGGGGGCCGCGCGGCATCCGCAGCAACACGGTGTGTCCGGGCATGATCCGCACGCCGCTGTCCGCCGCGTTCTATGAGCACGACGATATCGAGCGCCGCCGGAGCGCGATGACGGCCAGTCGCCGCATCGGCGAACCCGGCGACATCGCCGATGTCGTCGCATTTCTCGCTAGCGCTCGCGCCGCGTATGTGACCGGCGCGGAGATCGTGGTCGACGGCGGACTCGAATGCATGCTGATGGACCTCGTGCCGCGGCCCGGCTTCGAAGCCACAGCGGCTACCCCGGTCACCCGTTAAGCCCTCGCACAAGGACGCACACCATGACTAACGCAACACGTGCAACACGCAACGCCGCGCTGACCTGCGACGTGCTCGTGATCGGCTCGGGCGCCGGCGGTCTTTCGACGGCCATCACGGCGCGCAAGCACGGGCTCGACGTGATCGTGATCGAGAAGGAGTCGTTCTTCGGCGGCACGACCGCGTTTTCCGGCGGCGTACTCTGGATTCCGGGCAATCGTCACGCGAACAGCAATCACGTGAGCGACACGCGCGAAGCGGCGCTGACCTATATGCGCAACGAGACCGGTGCATTTTTCGACGCGGCCGCGGTCGACGCGTTTCTCGATACCGGCCCGCAAATGCTCGAATTTTTCGAGCGCGAGACCACGGTCAGATTCGTGCCGACGCTGTACCCCGACTATCACCCGAACGTGGGTGGCGGCGTGGATATCGGCCGCTCGGTGGTGGCCGCGCCGTTCGATGCGCGCGCGCTCGGCAAGGACATCGCGCGTCTGCGGCCGCCGTTGAAGACGATCACCTTCATCGGCATGATGTTCAACTCGTCGAACGCGGACCTGAAGCACTTCTTCAACGCGACGCGCTCGCTGACTTCCGCGCTTTACGTGGCGAAGCGTCTCGCCAGCCATCTGAAGGACCTCGCGCTGTATCGGCGCGGCGTGCAGGTCACGAGCGGCAACGCGCTCGCCGCGCGGCTGGCGAAGTCCGCGCTCGACCTCGGCATTCCGATTCACACGAACACCGCGGCGCGCGAGTTGACCGTCGTGGGCCAACGCGTGACGGGCGCGCTCGTCAGCGGACCGGACGGCGAGATGCGGATTGCAGCGCGGCGCGGTGTCGTGCTCGCATGCGGCGGCTTTTCGCATGACGTCGCGCGCATCGCCAAAGCGTATCCGCATGTGCGGCGCGGCGGCGAACACGTGTCGCCGGTGCCGCCCGGCAATACTGGCGATGGCGTCGGCATGGCGGAGCGGCTCGGCGCGAGAGTGGCGATCCGTTACCCGCAGCCCGCGGCGTGGATCCCGGTCTCGCGCGTGCCGATGCGCGACGGCAGCGTCGGCGTGTTTCCACATCTGCTCGATCGCTACAAGGCTGGCATCATCGGCGTGACACGGGCGGGCAGGCGCTTCACGAACGAAGCGAATTCGTATCACGACGTCGGCGCGGCGATGATCGAAGCGTGCGCGAACGAGCGTGAAACCGCGATGTGGCTGATCTGCGATCACGCGACGATCCGCAAATACGGGCTCGGTTTTGCGAAGCCCGCGCCGGTGCCGCTCGGACCACTGTTGCGCAACGGCTATCTGAGCGCCGGGCGCACGCTCGCCGAACTCGCGCGCAACGCGGGGCTGGACGGCGCGGCGCTGGAAGCGACGGTGAAACGCTACAACGCGGACGCGGTGCGTGGCGAAGACCCGGAGTTCGGCCGTGGCACGACCTCGTTCAATCGCTACCTCGCCGACCCGGAGCAGCGGCCTAACCCCTGCGTCGCGCCGATCGGCGACGGGCCGTATTACGCGCTGAAGGTGGTGATGGGCGACCTCGGCACCTTCGACGGCATCTCGACCCAAGTCACCGGCGAAGTGCTCGACGAAACCGGTGCGCCGATTGCCGGGCTGTACGCAGTCGGCAACGATCGCGCCAGCGTGATGGGCGGCAACTATCCGGGCGCGGGCATCACGCTTGGCCCAATCATGACCTTCGGCTATATCACCGGCCGGCATCTGGCTGGTATCGGCGCAATCGGCGCAATCGGCGCGAACATGCGCAGCGATGCAGGAGCCGGCGCAACCAGAACTGTATTGAGGACAGGCACATGAGCAGCGGCAAGCCTTTTGTCGATCACCGCATCTATACGATCCGCCCGCGCGGCATGACGGAATTCATCGACGTATTCGATCGCCTCGCCATGCCGATCCAGCTGAAGTATCTCGGTGCGCCGGTCGGCTTCTATATGAGCGACATCGGCGCGTTGAACCAGGTCGTGCATCTGTGGGGCTACGAGAGCATCGCCGATTACGACCAGCGCCGCACCGCGCGCGACGCCGATCCCGAATGGCCCGCGTATCTGCAGGCATCGGCGCATCTGATCGTCGCGCAGGAGAGCCGGATCATCAGGCGCGTCGATTTCAGGAGCCTGGCGATGCTTCGCTAGGGGCACGCGTGTCATAGCAGCACGCGCATCATTCAGGAGGAGACAGAACATGAACGATCAAACACGGCGCGTCGCGATCGTGACGGGCGGCGCAAACGGCATCGGCTGGGCGACCGCGCAACGTTTCGCGCAGGACGGCTATAGCGTGACCATCGCCGACATGGATGCGGACCGTGCTTGCGAACGCGCGCGCGAACTGGGTGCGGCGCACGGCGCTACGCACGTCGGTCTCGGTGCCGATGTGGCCGTCGAAGCCGACGTGCGCGCGCTAATCGATGCATGCGTCGAACGCTTCGGGCGGATCGACGTGCTCGTCAACAACGCGGGCAACGGCGATCAGCCGCATCCGACCATCCACCAGAGCGTCGACGCGTTCGACCGGCTGCTCGGCATCCATGTGCGCGGCACGTTCCTCGCATGCCGGGAGGCCGCGCGAGTGATGCTCGCGCAGCGCAGCGGCGCGATCGTCAATCTCGGCTCGATCGCGGGGCTCGCGGGCATTCCGGCGCGCAATGCCTATGGCGCGGCGAAGGCGGGCATTGCCGCGATGACCCGTTCGCTCGCCTGCGAATGGGCGCGTTACGGTATCCGCGTGAACGCGGTCGCGCCGGGCTACGTCGCCACCGAACTGGTCGAGACGCTCAAGCGCAACGGCCAGATGAATCTACAGTCGATCGAGCGGCGCACGCCGATGGGCCGACTTGCGCGGCCGGATGAAATCGCGCGCGCCATCGGCTTTCTCGCGTCGGACGCCGCGAGCTATATCACCGGCACGGTCCTGAGCGTCGATGGCGGCTGGCATGCGTATGGCGCGGCGGGCGACTAGTTCGCGCTGACCATTCGTGCGAGCCGGTCTCGCACAAGCACTGCTATTCGCATCATCCGTAGTAATCCGAATAATAAAAATTACCTCTTCCTGTCATGGAGACATCGCAATGAAAAAGCCCCAACCAGGCAGGGCGGAAGCTCTGCGCCTGTACGACCCCGCAACCGCTGCGCTCGGCGCGCAAGGAGACGTCAAATGACCAGCGTCGAACGCAGTGTGGATGTGCAGGCTTTCATCGACGAACAGCGCTTCTCGCCGTTTCAATGGACGATTCTGGTGCTGTGCTTTCTGGTCGTCGCGGCTGACGGCTTCGATACGGCCGCGGTCGGTTTCATCGCGCCGTCGCTGGTGCAGCAGTGGGGGATCGCGCGCAGTTCGCTCGGCCCCGTGATGAGCGCCGCGCTGGTCGGCCTCGGCATCGGCGCGCTCGCGGCCGGTCCTTGCGCGGATCGGATCGGACGCAAGATGGTGCTGGTGTTGTCGGTGTTCTTCTTTGGCGTGTGGAGTCTCGCGGCGGCTCGCGCGACATCGATCGAGTCGCTGACGTTGCTGCGCTTTTTCACCGGGCTCGGTCTCGGCGCGGCAATGCCGAACGCGGTCACACTGATGTCGGAATACGCACCGGCGCGAATCCGTGCGGTCGCGGTGAATGCGATGTTCTGCGGGTTTTCGTGCGGACTGGCGGTGGGCGGCCTCGCTTCCGCGTGGCTGATTCCGCACTTCGGCTGGCCCAGCGTGCTGGTGGCGGGTGGTGTCGGCCCGATCGTGCTGAGCGTGCTGCTGATTCTGATGCTGCCGGAGTCGGTGCAGTTTCTCGCGGTGCGCAGGCGCGCGGATCAGCGCATCGCCCGTATCCTGCAGCGTATCGCGCCGCTAAGCCGCTTCGACGGATGCCGCTTCATCGCGCTCGATGCGCGCGCCGGCCGCGAAGCCGCGACGCACGGCGCGGGCAAGCCAGGTGAGCGCGCTCAATGGGCGCTCGCCGTCGTGCTGTCGTCGCGTTACCGCTTCGGCACGCTGATGCTGTGGCTCGCGTATTTCATGGGGCTTCTGATCTACTACCTGCTCACCAACTGGCTGCCGACGCTCTTCAAGGACACCGGCTTCTCCGGCGAGAAGGCCGCGCTGATGACGTCGCTCTTTCCACTCGGCGGTGTGCTCGGCAACCTGTGCGTGGGCTGGATCATGGACCGCTTCGCCGGTCATCGTGTCGTCGCGATGACGTATGTGCTGGTGGGGCTGCTGGTCCTGTTCGTCGGACATGGGGTCGGTCATCAGGTCTGGCTCGGCACGCTGATCTTCCTCACCGGCACGGTCACCACTAGTGCGGTCACGTCGATGTCGGCGCTCGCGGCGAGCTTCTATCCGACGCGGGCGCGCGCGACCGGCGTGGCGTGGATGCTGGGGATCGGCCGCATCGGCGGCGTGGCGGGCGCGCTGGTCGGCGCGGCGCTGATGGGGCTGGGCTGGCAGTTCGGCGCGGTATTCAGCCTGCTGGCCGTGCCGGCGGTGATCGCGGCGAGCGGCGTGTTCCTGATGATGCGGCGCGTGCCGCTCGACGAGTCGTCGTCAGAAGGAGCGGTGGCCGCGGTCGCGGTCAAATGACGGGTGCGGTCGATTCAATTGTGCGTCTGAAAAACAACAGTGAATTCAGGATTAGCGGATTTATCCCGTCCTGTCGGGCATCTACACTGACCACATCGCTGCAATGGCAGTCACGTCAGCAGCGCATGCCGAGACAATCCCAGGAGGTGGTTTCATGAAGTCGCTCATTCAAGCCGTTGCTCTCGCTGCTGTTCTCACCGTGCCGGTTGCGTCGTTCGCGCAGTCGGCCAGTCAGCGCGCTTCGCAGGATTCACAGGCGACACAGACGCAGGCAGCCGGTCAGAGCAACACGGCGCAGGCCGATAGCAGTGGTTATGGGGCTGGCAGCCACGGGACGTGGCAAGCTGGTCGCGGCACTGACACGACGGTCAGTTCCTACTCGCCGCCTATTTACAACGCGCGTTAAGTGCGCCGCTAAACGCTTAAGCGTTTAGCACTCAGGTGTTAAGCGCATGCTAAGCCAGGAATCACGAAGCGGGCGCCGAACGAATAGTGGCGCGCGTGGCCTACGGTTAAAGGCAAACGCGGGCGCCACAAA
>NZ_JARESU010000227.1:0-8483 GCF_046027075.1 Paraburkholderia sp. RL18-085-BIA-A
GCAGCGCCTCGTCGCGCAGAAGCTCGACGCCGCCGCGGAGGAGGTCCGTGCCGAGCGATGGGGCTGGACCGAAACGCGGGTCGAGCGCGACTTTTTGGAACTCAACCGCCACGGCAGGCTGCGCCCCGTACAGCGTCCGTATACAGAGGACGAACAACGCGATATGGATGCCCTCACCGCGCAGCAGGACGAACTGGCCGAAAAACTTGAGGCACTGTCGGAGGACGACGAAAACGCCTATGAGGAAGCCGATCTCATCAATGAGGAAATCGGGCGCGTCGATACGGCGATCATCGCGCTCGAAAGCCGCGCCATGGTTTGGGACTCGGATCAGATAGCCGAGGCCGGTGCGTTCGTGATCGTCGGCCCACAAGGCGAACTGCTCATCGAGCGCGGCCTCGTGCGGCGCGAGAACAGCGCCGCCCTTGACGCGGCAGGCGCAACTGTCACCGGCACGTCGGAAGCCGAGGCCCGGCACACGTCAGGCACGCTGGCACCGAAGGTCAAGCCCGTCCATAGCGCGAGACTATGCCAGATGCCAGCGGCTCACCGCGCATCGCACCGTTGCCATCCACGCGGAACTGATCGCGCAGCCTGCCGTCGCGCCTCGCGGCGCTCCTGCGGCAACTGATCCCGCAGGCCATGCCAGAGCACTATGGTCACACTTCTGCGCGCAACTATCTGGCGTTTTCCGGCGAGAACAACCACGAAAACCTGCTGCGCGCGGCGAACGACCTGTCCACCACCCCCGCATGGAACGCTATCGAGGCGCAGCGCGCACGCTGGATCGCGGAACTGCCTGCGAAATGCATCGATCTGCTGCCGTGGCTCGTCCAGCAAGACCCCGCCACGACGCTGCTCGACCTGCTCGCGTTCTGCACTGGCACCCTGCTCGACGGCATCGAGGCGGAGAAAAAGCCGCATGCGATCAATGCGCTTGCGGGCGCGCTGAACCTCGACATGACGAGGTACTGGACGCCCACGCGCGCCTCGTATTTCGATCATGTCAGCAAGGCGCGCATCGCGGACGTCGTCGCCCCTGCCGTGTCACCAAAGATCGCCGCCGATCTCGGTAAGATGAAAAAGACCGACGCCGCTGCCGCCGCCGAACTGCGGCTCGCAAAGGCCGCATGGCTCCCGGAAATCCTCACCGATCGCGAAATCCCGGCCGCACCCTCATGGAATATCCACGTCGATGAGGACGGGGCGGACGCAGGGAACGGCGAAGGTGAGACGCAGGACGACGAGATTGCCGACGCCGAAGCAGATGTCAACAAGTGCAGCGAGCACATCAACAACACGCCTCGCAATGCAGAAGCATCCCCCGTCACCCGCAATAACGTGCCCCAGCGGCCTTTACCGACTGCTGCCAGCGAAAGTATCGCGAGCGCTGATCGGCACGACGCGTAAGCCCGACCCTTGCCATGGTAGCCGGGCAAGGCAGACGGCGGCCCTTTCAAGGCCTGCCGTCTGCCTGCCGGAACTGCACCCGCGCGACAGTCCGCGCCCACCCAATGATATCCTTTCGACTAGCTAACCAACCCAGTTGTAAGGAGCAGGCAGAGGACGGCTACGCCCACCAGCAACAAGCGATTCATCGAGCGTGCAAAACGCCTTTCCATCCGCGTAGCCATCGCCTCCACACGCTCCGTCGCTGCCTCAATCGCCTGCCCGAACGCGCTGACCGCGCTGTCCAGTCGGTCGCGCTGCTCGCGGGCCGCAACTGCTGCAACACCGATCAACCGGTTGCCTGCCGTGCGCGCGACCTGAGTTGACATGCGCTCAGTCAAGGCAATCACTGCGGTCTCGTTGAGTTGCGCGAGTGCTGCCTGGTACCGCTCCTCGTGCTCCTGTATCAGCTTTTTCGCCAACTGGATCGTCCCCTTGCATCGCTCCAGCGCATCCCGATGCTGCTGCATCAGCGCGTCGATCGCGCCACCTATTTCCCGGCGTGCGGCTTCGAGACTACCCTCGCTCGCCCACCGGATTCGCTCCGGCATCGTTTCGTACATGCGCACGTAGTATTCGAGGACAGCGATGATCGACCATAGCGCGTCATTGTCATGCAGGTTCAACGCGCTCGATACCCGGTGCATGCGGGCCAGACTGGCCCCGTCAGGAACATCCCCCGATACCTCCCGAAACAGGCGGATAAGCCGATCGACCGGATTCGCCCGCCTATTGCTCATAGGTGGTTCCCTCGGCGTTGATCACCTTCGAGAACATGGCATTGCACAGCGCTCGCCATCGCAACAGTTCCGCCCGCTCCCCGATGTGCATCACCTCCGCCGCCTTGCGGATGGAAATGCGTTGACTGCGCAGTTCGTCCGCAACTCGATCCGCCAGATCAGGGAAGTCGAGCGACCGCCCCTTCGTCTCAATGCACCTGCGAAGCTGCGACTCCTCATACAGCGTGAATTTGTCCGATGCACCGAAGTAGCCATTTCGAACGACGTGTGTCAATGTATCCGGAAACGTCTGCCCGAAAATATGCAGCAATTCAAGGCTATCGCGCTGCCGGTTGATCACCCATAGCACGACAAGTTGCCGTTGCAACTCATCCAGCGTTCGGGCCAGCGTCCCGCCGTATCGAGTCACCCCTATCTGATTGCGTGCTGCGTGTTGACGATCACTGCCGCGTCCCTGTGTGTATCGCAGAAGTTGACGAATCCGATCCAGCCATTTGCATCGTCGAGATCATAGGCTGCGCACTTGATCTCGTCCCTGAGCGCTTTCATGACATCCGGATTCGATGTATCTGTTTCCAGCAGTACCGCGTGAATATTCTGTCGCTGCAAGTAGTCCGCAAGGGCGAGCGTCACCATGCTTTTTCCAACACCGCCCTTGCTTCCGCCAACCAGATAAATGGGGTGAGTCGTACCCATGACCAATCTCCTACAGATTTTCAATATCAGGCCGGATCTCAAACGAGAACGCATCGCGAATCTCCATTGATTCTGGCTGGCTTGCGCCCCTTCCCCGTTGTTGCCGTGTATCGTCGTGCGCGTTACTCACACGCGCACCCTTTCGCTTTGCAGCATGCCTCGAACGGGACGATAGTCCCGCCTCGCTCTTTCCCTGTAGATTGGCCATTCTGGAAGTCGCGTCGGAAGGCGCTGGGTGATACAGCGCATACTTGACCGCACCGATGCTGACATCGAGCCCGTTGCGTCCGGCCTCCTGGACGATCTCTTCGAGCGTATAACCTTTCGCCTGGGTGGCAGTGATATGCGCCCGGATCTCTTTCATCGCATCGCTGACCGTGACGCGTTGTTCGTTCCGGGCTTTCTCCGGTAGCGCCTCAAGGGCATGGACAAACTCATCCCACTGCGCCCGTGTGTAGCTCTTTGCACCCGGCACGATTCACTCCCATGCATCGTCTTTGGATCATCATGCGAATCGCGAAACGGCTCGTCAATCCCCCCTCCGACGGTCGGACTGCACGATCGGAACTGCGCGGAATACGCAGGAAACCGCTGGAACAGAGAAATATTTTTGCTACCCTACCCAAGCCGTCCGCTTTCAGGCGGGCATATCGCAGGCCAGGGCTATGACTTGGCGAACAGGTACACAGCGACGTCCGGATCGACGCGCTACACCCACGAACCAGAACCCACTAGTGAGCAATCCCCAACGGAGCGTCTGCGAAATTCAATCGACCATGCCGGCAGATTTGATCAGATAGCTCTACGGACTTCTTGGGCACACATCGCAAACCGGTGCACGTGAGCTAGCCGACATATGGCAGGAACCCGTCAGACTGAGGCTATGTTTCTGTGCGATCAGCAGAATAGCCCCGCAAATTCGCCCGGTTGACTTCGGGATCGGAGTCAACATACAGACACTGCCGATCCCGCCGACTCGATAGACACAATGATCTCAATCTCCCCGGGCGCGCTGACAGACTCTTTGCACAGAACCCACGGAATCGCACAAGTGACCACGCAAACTCAGCGGATCAACCTCGCAGAAAATGTCGAATTCTGCAGCCGAAATTCAACATTGAAAAAGTGATGGCAGGATAGGCTATCGCCGGTTTTGGGCGCCATGCGCAATGCACTTCTACCAGATAAACATGGTCGCGGACTCAGTAACCTTGCGGTTTCAACCAGCGCTCTCGCGTCGACCGGGATCCTGTTGCGCATTCCGGTAGTGTGATCGATCAGATCCACGCGACATCGAGAACTGTATTCGTGACCGCCGAATAGCTCGCCGTCTGCGGCGGCGTTCAGAGACTGAACGTGCGCTACTTCAGTCCGCCGGGCACGATGTCGCCCAGGACTGCTTGCAAAGAACCGCGCGCGTTAGAGGTGTCGTCGCGGCCCGCGGGCGTCGGTTATTGCGATCATTGTTAGCTCGTCATGAGGTGGCTGCTTTACGGAAAAGCGGCCCTTCTGCTCTGTCGGTCGGGGTCCTTGAGGAAATGCAAAGAGCGATAGTGCTTCGAGCCGGACAACCCCAGCCGATTCGTGCTACCCGCCATTGCGACACCTGGTTACCGCGAAACGATCATGCTTTCATCTTGTGTTTGCCCGATGAACGTCCCGGACGCACGAGTCATCGTCATGTAGTTTTGGTTACCGGGTCGCGAAGTCGTTGCCGGCAAGCCACAGCGGATCGCCTGGCCGCGCAAGTAGCTTTCTTTGTGCGACTGCGACGATACGGTTGCGACCATTTTCAAAAGTCTTGAGTGTTCGCGTCGCCTCGGCGTCACTCGGCAGCCAGAAGTGTTCTTCGAGCGCGTCACGCGCAATCGCGCATTCGACGTCGCGGCCGCAGGCCGACAATATAAAAACCACAGCGCGCCAATCCGGCGAGACGGCGGGCGCGCGATCAAGAACTTCCATAACGTACCTCGACGAATATCATTCGCGGTCTTTGTCTGCACTGCGCCGCGCAACGATAAATCTACCAGAAGTTACACGCAGCGCGGTCGTCAAGGAGGTTGCGCCGCCCTCACCGGGTTCGCCCAGTCGCGCGCCAAGAGCGAGGCAGCGCGCTCGTCGGCGGCCCCGCGTGTGCAGGGGGCGAAGCCAACAGACAGCCGGCTTGGAATCAATAGTGCACTATTTGAACTAAAAAGATCACGAAAAGTGATCATCTTAATTATGTCAAATTCAGGCAATCTATCCTTTCGGGACTATCCTACTTCGCGTAGCGAAACGGGACTTGCATTCTGCGCTCGTTTCTTCGGCTCCGTCTGGCGGCTGGTTGCGGGCGCAGCTAAGCTGCGAGGCCCGGGCGGATGACAGTTAGTCGCGCATTAGACCTTTCGGCTTCGTTGAATATGCACCAACCCGGTACTGACTATTTCCTTTCGAAGCGCACCGATGTCTACTTCGTCGGCATCTATCAAAAGGCTGCCGGTACGGATTCGACGGGAAGTGCGGCGGTTGTCGCGATCAACGGCGTGACTCCATCGAACGACAATCATCAGGTCGTGCTTCGTGTAGGCATGCGGCATAAGTTCTAACGGGCGGCGCCGCCCACGACGGCAGTCGGCGCTCACGAGAATGTGGCCCGACTGATCAGCGGACCCCACACGAAGCTGGTGCGGCAGCCAGATGCTCGAGCTGCCCTCCCCGGCTTTTGCACGCTCTCGCTTACGTCAGGCTGAACGCTGCGGAGGCATCGTGAAGAAGGCATGCATCGCATGCCAGATTCGATGCCGGTTGATGCCCAGCACCGCAATGTGAGCCACTCCCTTGATCTCGCAAAACTGCTTGTCCTTGTTCGGCAACTGCGAAAAAAAATCGAGCAGCTCCGCATCGGTCGCATTGCCGTCATGTTCGGCTCTCGTCATGCAAACGGGACACTGCAGCCGTTTCGGATCGACCATCGGCATATGAATCGCCATATCGATGTAGGTGCCGTTTGGCGTCCGGTTCGTGAGCTTGAGTTCATAGTCGCCCAATGCCTTCGGCACTTTGGGATCGACCGTCGACGGGTCGTCGCGGGCGAAGATGGCATCGAAGCTCGCCTGCGAGGTTGGGCGGAAGCTGCTGGCCTCGAGGGCCGCGATGTTCGCGCGACGCCTCATGATTTCCGGCGCGCCCTCGCCCGTATAGGTGATCGCATCCAGGACCATCCGCTCCACGCGGTCCGGCTCTTCCATTGCAAAGACGCCCAGACGGAGGGCGCCGGACGACTGACCATAAAACATGAACGCTTTTTGGCCAGTCACCCTTGTGACAATCGGCATCGCGGCTTTCAGGTCCTCGACACCGGAGCGGACATCGGAGTTTGAATCCGTTTGCGACGAGCGGCCGTAGTTTTCATGGTCCAAGGTCCAAACGTCGAAGCCGTAGCGAGCAAACTCGTCCATGAACGAGTAGTTCTCCGCTCCCGGCACTTGCAGGTCGAAGCCCCCCCGGCCCGAAAACGACGAACCGTGCACAAGGAATAACACAGGCTTCCGGCCGGAATTTGCGTTGCGGTCGTCCGCGAGTCGCTTGCGATACAGATACAGTTTCACCGCACCCTTCTGCGCCCAGTGATCTTCGGCAATGATCTGCGGCGCCGCCGCGCTGGCAGAGAGCGGCACTGCCGTGCCCATCAGTGTCAGCGCCACGCCTTGCAGCAAGCGGCGTCGCTGGACCCGCTGCTGCGTGTCTTTCGTGTTGCTCATTGCTTTTCCCCGTTTATGAGACTCTTGACGCTACGACTCCTCGTGCACGGAATGAATCAATTGGCCGGTGAGACGAGGTCGAATCCGTTCGCCTTCAAAGACGTTTGCACTGCTGGGCCGGTGAGATAGGAAAGGAGTTTTTTCGCTGCATCCGGATGCTCGCTCATTGTGCCGACGCCCGCTGCGTAGGTCGTTACGAGTTGCAGATCTTCCGGGATCGGTCCGACGACGCTGGCGCCATGCACTGGCTTGATTTCGCTGATCTGCCCTAATCCGAGGGACACTTCGCCTCGTGCCATCGCTTCCATGGCGGTTTGCCCTTCCGGATAATATTTGACCTTGTGACGCACCGTGCCGCCAATCCCCAGGCGGTCGATCAACCGGGCCAGATAGATGCCGGAGGTAGCGCCGGTGGCGGGGTCGGCCATACCGATCGAAGGGGCATCGAGCAGGACCTTCGTGAACGCCGGGTCGTCATTGATCGCGGGCAACGCGGCACCAGCTTTGACCGCGACTCCGAGCCGCACGCGCGCGACATCGACCTGCGAACCCTTCCTGACAAGATCGCGCTCGGTCAGTTTGGCGAGGGGCTCGGGTGGAACGATGATGAGGTCGAAGGCCTGGCCCGATACTGCCCGGTCACGTACCTGTCCCGCGGTGCCGTAGATGACGCGCACGCGATCGCCTGCTGCAGCCAGATATCGTTCTGGCAGGTTCTGCAGTGCGCCTTTCATCGCAGCCGCTGAGAGAATGATCAAATCCGCCGCGTGAGCGGAGTGCATCGTGACCAACCCCATCGCAAGCAGAAGTGCTATTTTTTTCTTCATGAGAATGTGCTTCGGTGAGCATCACTGAGTACGGCATTGTCAAGTTGTCGAATGGGCTTTGTCAAGTTGACGGCTGTAGGCTATCTTCTTGGATAAAGCGTGGTTATCCTAATTAAATAAATTTCTGGAATGCGACGGTGACACTCCAATCATGCCATACGGCAAAGCGATCTTTGAGTACGGCGCGATGACATGCCGCGTTCATCTGATGTCTGACCAACGCGAAGTGCCGCCGGATTGGGCCGAAGCATGAGAGAAACGCTTGCTTTCGACGCGCATCGCAAAAGCCGGACATCTGGCGGGCTCAAGGTAGACGCCCTCGTCCCGCAGGTGTTCTGGAATGCCACCGCCCCCCAGCACCTTCGCGCCCTGGGCGACCCTCGTTCGAACATCGCCAGGATGCGAGCGCGCGAACGCTCGGAACTCACCGGGCCGGGTCGTGTCCTGATGTCGGCTGGATCGCCTACGCGGATCGACGCGATCTTCGCCTTGAATTTCTTCACAAACGTTGGATAGATCGATTCCTGCACCAGAATGCGCGCGCCGCACACACAGGTCTGCCCCGTGCCGATGAACGCTGCGAACGCGGCGCCATTCACCGCGCGATCGAGGTCCATGTCGTCAAAGAGGATGGCCGCGCCCTTGCCGCCAAGTTCGAGCGTCGCCAGTGCGAAAGTTTGCGCGGCAACCAACAGATGCCGCGCGCGCGGCGCCCGCTTCCTTCTCCTCGCCGTGCACAACGTTCACCACGCCGTCCGGGACACCGGCCTGCGGCAGCCAGTTCGACGAGCCGCACGTGCCGTGAGCGGCATCTGTTCTGATGCCTTGATGACCACGCTGTTGCCGGTCGCGAGCGCCGGTGCGAGACTCTTCGACAGAATCATCAACGGATGGCTGAATGACGTCATCAACGCACGCACGCCAAGTGGCACGCGCTCGGTATAGCAGAGATATGGACCTTCGATGAGGATCACAATCCCACCGGCGGTCTGTCCGTTTTAATTTGACATGTTGACAAAGTCGGTTCG
>NZ_JARESU010000228.1:0-8473 GCF_046027075.1 Paraburkholderia sp. RL18-085-BIA-A
GTGCCCCGGTGCCGTCGAAGTTCTTGCCCATCGTCCATTGCGGTGTTCGGAACTGGTAATCCCTCAGCGTCGCATCGTTGAAGATCGTGTAGCCCGCCACGTGATCCAGTACCGCTCCCTTCCCGATGTTGCGCCCGGACTTGCCGACGACCGCAACCAGTTCCCCTTCGTAATCCAATTGCGACGACTGTGCCGGCATACGAATGGGATCACCATGACCAATTAGACTGGTCGCGAAACGTGCAAAGACAGTCGGATAGGTCTGCGCTTCAAAGGCCGCCTCGCTCGAATGATCCCGATAGTTGAGACCCACGCAGATAATCTTGCGAGGATGTGACAAAGGAGGCAAAAAACGCGCCTGGGTAAGATCGACTGCAGGGCCGCCCTCGAGTCGCTTTGCAACGCAATATCGACGATGACGACGAGATAGGCGAATTTCTGTACCGCGTTGTAGCGTGAGAGGTCCTTATGCCCGAGCTTGCCACGCAGCGCGGCGACGAGATCGGTTGTAAGTGACCTGAAACTGATCGGCGGCAGTTTCCGGCGCAGACGTCCTGAAACGAGATTCAGCCCGAGGTAGACGAGGAAATTCACAAACAGCAGCCACATGACCGCGAAGTGCCATAACAATGCGGCGCCGAGCCAGCCGCCCAATGTAATGGCGGAAGGAAATCGCAAGACTGGAAAGATCAATGAGGCGTCATAGACCTGCCAGCTGCTCATGACCATCAGTACAACAGCGAGCGCGTTAATCCAGTGCGTGATGCGGACCCAGACGGTTGAATCGTTTCGTAGCTCAAAGCGATCTCGTGATTGATGAGGTTGCCCATTGTCGGAAACGCCAAGGCGCGGCTTTGCGATTCGTTGTCGCCTGCAGCGTGCGCCTTGCGAGACTGATGTGATGGGCTGCACACCCGCCGCCGGCTGGAAAACGGGTCAATGAGACCTGCGTGATGCCGTCGGAAGGCACTTGGCATTGAATCGTCTTGCGCGAACGGCCGACAATATCCTGTGCACCGTCACCGATAATCGGAATCGCCAATCTATGTGACGTCCGTTTTGCTCTACGATGGTTTACCGACGAGCAGATGGTCCCAATCCTGCGTGAGGCAAACAAGGCGTCAGTCGCCGAGGTCTCTTTGAATTTCACAATCCGACCACTTGAAATCCGTGTCAGAGAGTCTCAAAGAGAGTTTGACGTTAGCGTCAGGCATCCGACGTGGTTGAAGGCGAGATTTCGATTTGCAGTTTGCTTACCTGTCTGACCAAAGTGGAAAATGAATCGGCCTGCATTTTTCTCATGATACGGCCGCGATGCACTTGCACGGTATATTCGGTAATGCCAAGGATTGCCGCCGTCTCCCTGTTCAGCAGACCGCTTGCGAGTAACGGCAACACCTCCTGTTCACGAGGCGTCAGCGATTGATAGAGAGCCCGGAGCGTGGCCGCATCCGCCGCCTCCTTGTGGAAAACGTGTGCCCTGGCGAGTGCCGCATCGACAGCGCGCATCAATGCTTCTTCAAGGAAGGGCTTTGTGAGGAAGTCAACAGCCCCGCCCTTCATGGCAAGGACCGCGGACGGCACATCTCCCCACCCAGTAATGAAAATTACGGGAATTCGAGAGTCCACGCTGACAAGCTTCTGGACTTCCAGGCCATTCATGTCTGGCATTCTCAAATCCAGGATCAGACATGAAACGACATTCCGACGAGCCCTATCCAGAAACTTCCCACCGGAGCTGAATACCTGAACGCTTCTTCCGTTTGCGCTCAGCAGCGTAGAGAGTGCCGTTCGCACCCGCCTGTCGTCGTCCACCACATAGATCAGTTCGCTTACGGATTCCATGGAACACCTCCGTTGCCAGGTGAAAGCTTCCCCTAACACCGCGCAACCGGTCCACGACAATCTCGTTGAATGTGCCTCTCACATGGTCGCGCCGACAAACCACAAGTACTGCAAAAAACAACCGACGATACTCCCGCTCAATTTGCGAGCCACGAACCGCTGCGCCGGAAAATTCCACCATTTTCGGAGAAATGCAGAGGAATACCATTTACTTTTTCGATGAACCCCAAGGGTGACATGCTTGACGATAGCCGCGGTATAGCGAACCATCTACAGCACAAGATGGTCGGTCGCATGAAGACTCACATTAAAGCGCTCCGGCGTCAGCCCAAAGATTCTCATGACCGTCTCCCGTTTCAGATCACTGTCGGGAATCGCTGCGACAGCACCCAACTACGGATTTGCGCTCGCAGCGCGACCGTGCGCGTCGCAGCGGCGGCTTTACTCCATCGTCAACGTCAGCTCATGTCCTTCACACGTAGAAAGGCGTTCGCCGCGACCAATAGTCCCGCGTCATGTTCGCGAAGCGTCGCCTCCACCTCATCGAATGCCTCTTTCAGCTCGCGGCGCCCCGACTTCGTCGAGTTTCCGCTACCGCGAATGACTTCGGCCTCATTTTTCAACCGTTTCACAAGCTTCGCCGCACACCGGCTGTCAAGGACCGCGTTTCGGACAAAGCCGTTGATCTGGCCTATCAGCGCGAACAGCGTCGCTTCGGTCGATTGATTCAGGCGCTCGTCCGCATCAAGAAGCGGTCGCTCTTTCATCTTGATTCTCCGATTAGCTCTTGGATTGAACGTACCGAGATACTGCGCCCAGGGATTGTTACGGCGAGCACTGCGCCTCCGCAAAGTCGTCAGACGGATTGCCAATTTCGATGAGTGACCACAGTTCGTTGTCCATAAGCTCTTTATGTATCCGCTTCTCATCGGACAAAACAAGACAGTAAATTGGCGCCTTGCGCGCAGGGCTAACAGACCCCATGGCTAATTTCGCAACATCTCCTTGATCTCCTTGAAGTGTTCGACCCGTCCCAAACGCGCACCCGGGCCTCAAGGCAATTCAAACCATTTCATACTATCCCGTGCGTCGGCCCGACTATCAGCGAACACTCTGGCGTGTCCTCGCGCCGGCGATGCGATGGCCCAGTCGCTTCGCCGCGACTTGCATTTCCTAACCTGGCCACAGAGCGACCACCGCATGAGACCATCGTCACGCATTTGATTGCGCATCACACCATCACCGCAAGCGGTATCTTCGGATGCGGTGATACGATTTTTAAGCCAGCTATTCCGGCGCATTGATCAAGCGCCACAGAAACAACATATATCACTGTGTCCGGCCGAAACATTGCATATTTATGTAATCCGAATCACGTCCGTGCGACTGACGCCATTGCTCAACAAGCCTCCCACCGCGCCTCGCTGGATTGATACCGGATTCATGTAGTAGCCGTCTCTCGCCCCGCCGACTATCATCAAGTACTCGGTATTCTGAACCGTTCAATCCTGTCACCACAGCGTGGTGATTGCACTGAGGACCCCAATGTGACCGCCGGCAGGATGGCCGTCCTGCCCAGCAATTCAGGGCAAACAATTCAACAACTCCTCCTGGAGAGACAGTATGGTTTCAAAAGCGCTAGTGTCTGTTCTTCTTGCCGCGTGTGCCGCTGTGACTGCGCAGAGAGCGGCGGCGCAGGTGGTGGGCCAGCAGCCGATAGGAATAACGGTGGCGGAAGCGGATGCTATCCTTTCGGGGTGGAGTGTCAAGCGTTCGATCCTACGCAAGCCTGTATTTAACGACAATGCCGATAAAATAGGCACAATCTACGATATCGTCGTCGCGCCGGACAAGTCGGTTTCGTATGTCATCATCGATGCACGGGGATTCGTTGGGATACCTCATCACGATGTGGCGGTTCCCGTCGACCAACTGGATTTCGTCGATGGTAAGCTTGTTTTGCCTGGGGCGACGCGTGACGCACTCAAAGCAATGCCTGCGTTCCAATACGCGAAACTACCTGTAATACCGAAGCCACGAGATGTAAACCGGCATCAGTGAGATCTGCCGATGACGATGTCAGGTCGGAAAGAAACTGCCGGAGTCTCGCTTCTATATCGCGATGAGTCGGAGCGACATGCGCACGCTGCTCAAAGTGACGACCCTATGGCGGCCAACGCGGTCGATCTGATTTGCTATTGAATCCCGCGCGAGTTCGGCGCGCCGGACGCGATCGCGGTTACTGTGCGGATCATTTAGCATGCGCCGCCCGTGCGCGAGCAGATGCGCCGCGCTGCGGCATGGCGCTCAACATCACGGCAAACACGCGCCACGGACCGGGGATCAGGAAGGCGGCACGCTTGCGACATGGGTAATCCCGACCACCGAAGAGCTCACGATCGCGCAGCACGTGCTCGAACCGCTGGAGATGCAAAAATATGAAACTGTGGATCGGCAATCTGCCGCTGAACAAGAACGACGAGGACATCCGCGCGTTTGTGCGGAAATATACGCACGTCGAAATCGTCGCGATAACTCGCGTTGACGGCGATGGGTCACGCCCGGGCGTACTGATTGAAATCGGTGGGGCCACTCAGTTGATGCTATCAGGCATGCAAACGCGCCTGAACCAGATGTATTGGGATCAACATGAGCTCACCGTGCACATCCTGTCTTTCTCGGACCACGGCTAGGCGCCGGACGAAACGCGGTGTTCGCGCAACGTCACTGCGAAGGTCGGCTTGCCGTCCCTTGACGGATTCGAATCAAACGGCATTTCCAAAGGGAAAGACGATGCTTATCTTGAAGATCGCGCTGGCGGCGACGCTGACTGTGGCCGGCCCGACCCTCCTCGCAGCCGCGTGCTTTTGGTGCATCGGCGCGATTCGACGAGTGGCGAAAGCCGTCATGCATGTCGATAGACAAGCGTCGCGTTCCGCAAAGCACCCTCTTTAGCCAAGCCAGCGGACGTTTTTGCAGCACCCTCGACAACGCAATAGTTTGCCCATCGAAGATTGCACCGCTCTCGCAACGGTCAGACCGGCGCAACGATTCGCGCGGTGGCTAAGTCCGGGACGCTTGATCGCTGCCGCTGCGCGATTGCCGAGCCTCGCGCTGAGGGCCTGACTCAGCAGATCTGGCGGTGGGCGCCCCCCATTACGCACTCGTCCCAGCGACGCGTGGTAAATCTTTGGCGACGAGCAACCAAAATTGACGTCAGCGCCACGGCCAACCTGGTCGATCTGTACCAGACGCTGCTTGCCGGGCGGGCAACTCCAAGTGCTGAAGGGGCCGTGCCGGACGTCGAACTACGCGCTCGGCGGCTCGACGCATTGGTTGCCGCCAATCGGCAACATCGCCCACTGCAACAGCCTAACGGCTGCAGAATTCTAGCGCATGATCCCGTAACTGTCGGCCCCGAGCATCCGCCAAGCGACGCGTCGGGCAAGCACCTATGCCCTGTGTGAGGGCATCTTTGCTCCTCAGTTCGTTCTATATACGAACATTGTCGCGAGGCAAAAGAGAAGTCGGTATCAGGAGGCGCTTCAAGTATGAGCCCCGTTGAAAACGAGGCCTGCTTCAGTTGTCGTGGCGGGCATTGATGCAGCCCTCAATCGTTGAACATAGCTCTCTCTTGAAGCACTGTAGCAAGCGAGATTCGGCGTCGGTACTGAATGTTTATGTCGTATTCTCGTGACGGTTTCACGAGGGCCTTGCTGGAACATCATAGGAAGCCCAAGGTAGCGAATGGACTTTTGTGACGCGTACCAATCAACTGCTATCGAACGGGAACGGGGCGCGCTGTTGATAACGGGGTTGAACATGCCGAACAAGTCGAATGCTGCGGAGGCTTTGCCAAGGGTGGTAGAAGGAGCGCGTAGCGCGACTGGAAGCACACGCGGCACAGGGAACTCAGCCCCCTTATCGCACATCGTTTGTTCCTGTCAGGTCGCGTGCATCTCCCCGCACCCGTGACCGGGAGGGCGCCCCGATGCAGGCCACAGCCAGTTACGCGAAAACCGCGCCGTCATACGTACGCTATAGCACGGCGATGGGCGACCGCATGTCGCTGCTCATGAACCGCTGCAGACGCACCCAAGCCTCGGCATACCGGTGTGCGGGGATCGACGCCAGCTGCCGGTCATGCATCACCACGACCTGCCCGAGGACGGCATAATCCTCCCACAAGGAGGGCCAGGCATTGCGTACCGAGACCACCATCAACGACACCCACGACTTCGGCGTGGGACGACTGCTGCGCAACTTGCCCGAGTTGCGACGCATCGGCTTTGCCGCCAATCGGCGCATGTTCGAGATCGAGCAGATCAGCCACGACTGCGCATTGGGCGAAGACGCGTTCCAGGCCCTGCAGCGCCCGCGCCATGTTGACGGGCAGCGTGCTGCGACACTGCGCTTTGCTGACCCGAAGGTCCATGCCCTACTGCATGCACTGGTGATGTTCGTCTTCGTCGCACGCGGCTTTACCAACCAGGACCTGCGCCAAGGCTATGCCGTGCTGCTGGGGCTGCATGCCGGCGACATCACACCGGGACGCATGAGCTACGAATTGCGACGCCTGCGCCTGCATGGCCTGATCGAGCGCGTCCCCAGGACCCACCGCTATCACCATACGGATCTGGGGTTGCAGACGGCCCTGTTCTATATACGCGTGTACTCGCGCATCCTGCGGCCCGGACTCGCATTGGTCAGCCCTCAGGCACCTGCGGCTTCACCAGCGTCACTGCACCGCAGCTTCCGCTCCGCCGAACAGGCCGTCAACACATGGTGCGACGAAGCGAAAATCGCTGCGTAGAAGAATCTGACTCAATTGCTACGGAATCAATTCAGTCAAGGATTCTAGCGGAGCGCTGTTTGCTGTAATGACGGACGTGGTACCAAATTCAACGAGCGCGGTCCAGGAGAAGATGCTCTGAATACCCATTGCAGCAATAGCGCTCAAACCCGCCGGAACAGCGACATTATCATCTGAGATCCTGATTATCGATGTCAGATAAGCACGACCCATGAATGTAGCAAGCTGATTCTGTTTTCCCAAGGATTAGTGAAGTGTTAGTCCATAACGCCGCGCCTCATGATGCTAGGCGCCATCCACTTCCTCATGCTGCTGGCGAGAGTCGAGAGCTCACTATTCCCAAACTTTGCCTGGATGATAGGCACCCCAGTGACGCTTGGCAACTACATAAAGTTGGGATCCGATTCTCGCGACGTTGTGTGGGCCGGGTGCCGAGGCTTGTTCGCCGATATGACGTCGTTCAGTCGCCCCGGGAGCCCGAGGCAAATGAAAATAGCGTACAACAATCATGTGATTGGAAGGGGGAGGATTGGCCTCTACTCTCCCTGGTCGCCGACCTCCTGCACTCGCCCCCTCATGACCGGACGTGCGGTCAACCGGTCTCTCTTCCGAACACTCGACTCAGGCGGATTCTGCACTGGAGTTACTCGCGGGTTTTTGTCAGCTGGGGCTGACGTGCTTCGACGGTCCAATTGCCCATCCGAGATACTTTCGCCGGGAATTCGTCGAACGACACCGCTGGCTTGATGACGAGACCTTCGCAGATTTCGTTCTGGCTTTATTCAGTTCCCTTCCGAGACCTGCGAGCAGCCAGGTGGGATTCTCGACTGGTCTTTTGGGAGCAAGGTGGCTTGGGGGACTCTCGGCTTGGCCGTGGGTTCACCTTGCCTTATCGGCAAGCGCTACGCGCTCGCCATTCGACAGCGGCAGTACTTGCAGGAGCGACCTTCAGCGTCGTCCTCCCAGTCTCGCCTGCCAGATTCCCCATCAGGGGAGCCTTCCCTCGCTTAAGCCATGCGTCTCGTCGATGAATACGGAATTGACTCCAGTTTCATGTAATAGCGGTCAAACATCCTGTCCACTACCATCGAAGTCAGGTAGAACACTTATACGTCCCTCATCCTGGGTGATCGAATTGCGAACCATGAGTTTTATAGCACTCTGCAGCGCAGCCAATTGTTCCGTGCCCGAAGGTTTGAAGAAAGGTGGGAAGTCTGACTACGAGGCGACCGTATCACTAACGGCCACCCTCCCCTTTCTCTATACAACAACATCGACACCGTAGATAAGTCCGCCGTGTGTACCCATTGCAGCGTCTAAGAAACTTCGCTTAACTTTTAAACGCCAGGTGAATATATGAACTTGAGAAATATGGTAGTTGGCATTGCAGCCACGGCCCTGCTATCTACAGTTGCTTATGCGCAAACTCCGGCAACAAATTCGATGAATCAAGATCCGGCTACTAATGCCGCGGCACCAGATCAGGTGCCCTCTACAAAAAAAACTGAGCGCGCGGCGAATCGGGCCCTCGCGAAACGGGTGAAGCAAACCCCCTACAAAACCAAAGGTCTGGAGGAGTCAGATATCGCAGTCTTCTCGAAGGCAAAGACGGGCCAGGTCATGCTGGCGGGATTTGTCCGGAGTGAGGACCAGGATCACATTGCCACGGCGGCCGCTGGCAAGGTTCAAGGTGTCACTTCGGTGACGAGCAAGCTGACGGTGCAGCAAGAAGGTAACTGAGCGGTCCAACAACCTGATTGGTGGCTATGGGACACGCTCGATACTTGAGTCGCTCACTCGCCCGAGAGGGGCATC
>NZ_JARESU010000229.1:0-8440 GCF_046027075.1 Paraburkholderia sp. RL18-085-BIA-A
GCGTCGTTCACCTCGTGCGTGGCTCTGACATTCGGGTGTCGGCTTCGTATCAGTAACCGGCCGCTCACGCACCGACGATGCACGTCGCAACCTTGGCCAAACCCGCCGCTCAATCTGTCACAGAAATTCCATGCCTAGAATGTGGAGATGGCAACGACGGCGCATTGTCCTCAGAAGAGTCGCCTCGCCGCGGGCATAGAGCGGGGCATTGACGCCGTTATCGTGAATCGCTCGCGACCGGCGTCGGCCCGAGCTAACCATCGCACTCTTTCATCCGACGCTCAAGCTCGGCAATATCCTTCGAAGCTGCGAGATATTCATCACACGGGGTCCGATGGGTGTTTTGCAGCCAGCGGTCGAGGCGTTCTAATAGGAGAGTTAAAAGCATACGTATATCCGGTTCGATTGAAGGCTATCTATAAGGTGTTGCGGTGGCGCGAGTCCGAACGGCCGTTCACGGTCGATCTGAGCGGCTCAGGCACTTGTACCCCCATCAACCTTCAGACTGGTGCCCGTTATGAACGCCGCATCGGGGCTTGCCAGCCAGGCGACAAGTCCCGCAATGTCGTCGCCTGACCCGTAGCGGCCCAGTGCAATCGATCCCCGGATCTGGTCGGCCATCGGACCGTTGGCCGGGTTCATCACCGTATCGATCCGTCCCGGCTGGACGTTATTGATCGTAATTTCCCGACTGCCAAGATCCCTTGCCAGAGCACGCGTCATGCTGGTTACCGCACCTTTCGTCGCGGCATAGACGGACACGCCCGGAATCGGCATGTAGTCGCTGCTGATGCTGCCGATATTGATGATCCTGCCGCCTTTTTGCATGAAGCGGAGCGATTCCTGAATGGCGACAAGCAGGCTTTTGACGTTGATGGCCAGCATCCGGTCGATATCTTCCAGTGGGAAGCCGTCGATCAGGCCGCGGCGGAACATCGCGGCGTTGTTCACGAGAATATCCAGGCCCCCGAAGCGCTTTGAGGTCGATCCGACTGCGGCTTTAACTGCTTCCGCGTCGGCACTATCCGCGCGAATTGCGACGCCTCTTCCTCCGGCGCGTTCGATGTCCTCGATGACACGATCCGCGTCGTCACTCGAATTCGAATAGGTTATCGATACGGCCGCGCCATCGCTTGCAAGCCGTCTTGCGATGGCCGCCCCTATCCCGCGCGAGCCCCCGGTCACGAGCGCCACCTTGCCAGCCAGTTGTCCATTAGAAAAAGTCACGTTTGCTCCTTTCCATTGCATCCTCTGCTCGTTCCAGAGCGGGCCACGCTTGCCTCGTATATCAGCAAGCGGGAAGCGTGTGTGAGTGGCCCATTACCGACCCCGGCAGCGCTGCGCTGCTGCGACAGGACACGACACGTCATGTGAAAAATTCTAGCTGGTGTGCGCCGGTCGTACGTGCCAAAATGAGCCAATGAACTGGCCGCACGGTGGCAAAATCAGGCACATTTTTGCGTTTATTTGACACAATGAGCTAATGAAATTTGACCGGATCGATATTGATATCCTGCAGGCGCTACAGCGTGACGCACATGTCAAGGCCGCGGACCTGGCCGAATCGCTGGGCATTTCGCTTTCGCCGCTCTACCGGCGCATTCGTCTGCTCGAAGAGGCGGGCGTTATTACAAAATACGTGTCACTTCTGGATCAGGAGAAGGTGGGATTCCCCGTCACCGCCTACGTATCGGTCGCAATTGAAAAATCCGCGGCGAAACTGGCTGCTTTCGAGCGCACCCTGCGGAGCTGCGAGGAGGTGATGGAGTGCTACCTGATGACCGGCGCGTTCGATTACATCGTGCGTGTGGTGGCCAGTGACATGGCTGGAATCGAGCGTTTCGTGATGACACGGCTCGCGACCATCGAGGGTGTTCGCGACGTCAGCACGTCGATCGCCTTGCGGCGTGTCCAGTACAAGACCGTGCTACCAGTTCGCGAGGGCGGGGAGTAAATATCCGATTGCACCGGAAGTACCCAGACCGATGCGGTGCAACCATAAGTCCGAAGTAAAGTTGCTTGACCGCGCGAATTTACGAGTGTGGCCCTTCGTCGATCAACTCGATCTTCGGCTCCCGGCCACAAACCGCCATTCGCCGACTCCTGATCATCGCCGTGCGAACGTCAGCGCAGCTCTCTCAAGAAACAACTTCAAGTAGCTGAAAAGACGGGTTATTTTTCAATCAGATTGTCCTTGTGGCTGTATGGGCACGAGCTCGAGCCCCATGGCAGCGGCCCTTTTCTTGAGGTGGAAGAGTACGCGTTGCTGATAGCGTTCCTCGTAGTAGGCCTGCCCCTGATCGACGTATGCCGTGCCTTTGGTGAGCATGGCGTAGATCAGGCGTGCAAGTTTGTGTGCGACGGCGGTTACGGCTTTGGCCTTGTCTAGACGCCCGCACATACGTCGATAATAGGCGCCCAGGGCAGACTGGCTGGGGCGAAGTCCGACAGCAGCGAGCTTGAGGGCCTGGGCGGCGCGATTGGCGTTGCCTTTGGTTGCGCCCGAAAGGAGCTTACCTCCGGATATCTTGGTTCCGGGGCACAAGCCAAGCCAGGATGCAAAGTGCTTGGCGCTTTTGAAGCGGGACAGATCCGGGCCGACCTCGGCGATCACCTTCAGTGCCGTACTAACGTCGATGCCATCAATGGCAGTCAGGTCTACGCCGCAGATTTGGAACAGATAGGTGCGCACATCAAACTTTGGGGAATTCTTGACCTTGCTGATGCGACGTCGCTTTGACGGCCCGGGTTCGGCTTGGGTTCGACTCAGCGTTCTTAGCATGCTTTCCAACTGCAGGTCACAGCGCTGGAGTGCTTGAGAATAGGCATCAAACAGTTCAACCGACTGAGCCAGGACGAACAGGTGTTCTTCCCGCCAGTTGCCCTGCAGCGACCTGGCGATCTCTTCTTGGCTCGCCCGAATTCGTGCGTGCTTGAGCTCAGCGAGCTTCAGCGGATCGCGCTCGCCAGCAACGATGGCGCGCAAAATCCTCTGCCCCGTCTCCCCGACAACATCGGAAATGACGTTGGTCAACTGCACGTTCATTTGCGTGAGAGCCTTTTGCATGTGCTGCACATGCCGCGCCTGGTAAGACAGCAGCATTGCGCGCTGACGCATCACCGCGCGCAACGCACAGATCTCGTCGCTCGGACGAAACGCTCCCGACAACAGCCCGTAACTCATCAGCTGCTGCAACCATTGGCAGTCCAGCACGTCTGACTTGCGGCCCGAGACGTTCTTGACGTGCCGGGCGTTGACCAGATACACCCTCAGGCCCCTCGATTCCAGCAACTCGAACAGGGCAATCCAGTACACCCCTGTCGATTCCATGGCCACCGTGTCTACGCCGCACGCGACCAGCCAATCCGCGAGTCGCTCCAGGTCCTCCGTAAAACTCCGGAATTCCCGCACGGGCTGGTCGTCCCGATCCGGCGGTACTGCCACAAAATGACTTGCGGAACCGACATCTATTCCCGCGGCATTCGGGTTCGCTATTTCCAGTTTGACTCGCGTGCGCTGCGCCATTCTCCACTCCATAATTAATAGAGGAATGCCGCGCTGCTGAGGGTACGTCGTCACTGCTCAATCTCTCAAACGGGATGTTCGCTCGCACGAACTCACCAATGTCGCCGACGTGACCCCGGACCACGCTCCAAATCGGGCGTTCATAGCACCATTAAAACTTCGGTCTTCAGTGGCGCGACATGCCACCTTACCAAACCCGAAACCGCCGCTACGTTTCTTCGGAACGCCTGCCGTGCAGCGGTTACTACGCTCCTTAGCGGACAATCAGCATTACTTCGGCAATGCGCCACGGAAATCAAGCCTCTGTTTGTGCATCCAGCAGCATCGCCACACGCGTGCGTGCGAACGCGGGATCGATCGGCACGTCGTCGAACAGCAGTCGATACATGAGGGGCGCAACCACGCTGTCCATGACGTCGTGCACATCTGGAGGCGATTCGCCGCGCTCGATGGCCCGATTGAGCATCATCTGTAGCTGTGAACGCGTGATTGCCGCGCATTGGCAGGCCGGGCCGCTGCCATCGGCATTCATGCCTGCGAGCACATCGCGCGTCATCGCGCGGCCCAGCGCGGACGACATTTCTTCCTGGTATCCCTGCGCCCATGTTTCGAGATCGTTCTGGAGCGAGCCCGTATCGGCAGGTCCAGTGTCCGGATAAAAACGCTTCACGGCGACATCGGCCAGAAGGGTTTGCAAATCCCCCCAGCGCCGGTAAATGGTGGACGGCGTCACGCCCGCCCGGGCGGCCACCTGGGCCACGGAGATCTCGTCGCGCGGCAGCTCGGCCAGCAGCGCGTTCACCGCCTGATGGACGGATTCCTGCACCCGTGCGCTGCGCCCACCGGGCCGCAAACCTTCATGTGCTGCCATATTTTTCTTACTCCCGCGGTGCCGTCCACTCGCCTTGTCGAAAACTGCAAAAACCACTAAAGCTAAAATGTTGCATTAACGGAAGGCATGGCGCACAATCCGCTAAAGCAGTTATTTTGCGTTTATTCACCGGGCTGCGCAATGACCTTCGATACCGCCGTCAAGTTTCCCGTTCCGCGCACGTCGCAGGCCCTTTGGGTTTATGCACTGACGGCTGCCACGTTTTTCGGCGCTTCGAGCGCGCCTACGCCGCTTTACCGGATGTATCAGCAGGCGTGGGGGTTTTCGTCCGCCATGCTGAGCCACGTCGGTTCCGCGACCGGAGTGTTGATTTTTTTTCAACGGTTTTGCGGATAACCGGTGGTCTATCAGAGACAGAAGGCTGACCTCAACGAAGGAATCAATGCATGCTGGAGAAATCAGGCATTCAAACATGGACGTTAATGGCGCGAAGTTGCACGTTGCTCGAGTTGGACAGGGCCGCCCGCTTTTGCTCTTGCACGGCTGGCCGGAATTCTGGTTGACATGGGAACCCATCATGATGCGCCTCGCGGATCGCTTCGAGCTGATAGCGCCCGACCTGCGAGGATTTGGCGATAGCGACATGCCGAAAGGGGCGTTCGGACCCGAGCAACAGACCGACGACATGTCGACGCTAATCGCAGCGCTTCATCTTGGTCCGGTTGGCGTCGTCGCACACGACATCGGCGGAGCGATCTCCCAAGCACTCGCCCGAAAACGACCTGAACAGATAGCCGGGCTTTTCTTCTTTGACTTCATCTACCCCGGTATCGGAGACCGCTTCATGGGCGCAGGACGCGGCGCGCTCACCTGGTACTTTCACTTTCACCAGTCCGACCTCGCTCCGCGGCCCTTGAGCGCCACGCCGGAGACGGTTCGCCTCTACATCTCGCACTTTCTCAAGGACTGGGCCTTCCGCAAGGATGCGTTCGACGGAGTTCTGGACGCGTTCGTTTCCGCTTATCAAAGGCCGGGGGTTATCGAAGGCAGCCTTGCACACTATCGCGCAAGACGGAGCGAACACGACGCGGCTGCCCCGCGGCCCTTGCTGTCGCCAGCCCCGATCGATCTGCCGACGTGCGTGCGGTGGGCGGAGCACGACAAGTTGTTCGACTTCGAATGGACCGATCGTCTACCGGAGTTCTTTGGTCACCTCGACCTCGAGTTTTTTCCGGGCGTGGGACATTTTCCTCATCGCGAGGATCCAGATCGGGCTGCGGACGAAATTTCGAAGTTCTTCGGCCGACTGGAGCGAACAGGATGGAAACGATGAATTCGTCGGCTTCTGCAAGTCGATGGGAACTCGACGGACGGGCCGTGGGCGCGCTCGCCGCTGTCTCGGCGACTTCGGTCGCCAACTGCTACTACATTCAGCCGCTGCTGGGTACCGTCGGGACAGCCCTCGCGCTTCCGCAAGCCTGGCTCGGGCTGCTGCCAGCGGTATTTCAACTCGGACTGGCGGTCGGCATCTGTTTCCTGCTACCTCTCGCAGATGTCATCACAGCCCGGAAGTTGTTGGTGATTGTCGTGCCACTTCAGATAGCTGCGCTGCTCCTGATAGCGGCAAGCTCGAACGTCGAGTTGTTCGCCATCGGATGTATTGCTGCGGGACTTTTTGGCATCACGCCTTATGTGCTCCCACCCTACGCGTCGCTTCATGTGCCCGCGAGTCGAATTGGACGTGTCACCGGAATGCTGACCAGCGGAGTCATATGTGGGATCTTGATGGCGCGCACGGTAGCGGGCCTCGTAGCGGTCCACTACGGATGGCGTACGGTGTACGCATTGGCCGCGTGCGCCATGATCGCCTGCCTGGGCGTGATCCTGAAAGAGGTGAAACCATCGTTGCGTCCAAAGACGGCGGCCGTCGGATACCGGTATCTGATCCAGTCGCTCATCGGACTTTTCACTGCGTCACCGACATTGCGCACGGCGGCTTATTGTCAAGCGTTGAGCTTCGGATCATTCAATGTGTTCTGGCTCGGCTCGGCGCTCTATTTGCATGATCGTTTTGGCTGGCGGCCGGATCAAATTGGCTACGTTGCTCTGTTAGGCGCGGCGGCCGCCGTCTGTGCTCCGCTTTTCGGCCGTTTGGTGGACCGCGTCGGACCTCAACGCACCCGGCCTGCAGCACTCGCGACTATCGTTGTGGCTTGGGCGCTTCTCGCGCTATGCCGGGACAGCCTGCTCGTGATGGCGATCGCGCTTGTCATGCTGGACCTTGGTTCGACGGTCACGGACATATCAAATCGCTCGATCCTCTACGGACTTGCGCACAATGTACGAACACGCCTGAATGCGCTGTACACGATCGCGATGTTCGTCGGCGGAGCGGCGCTCTCGATTGGCGTTGGCATTTGCTGGGCGACGGGGGGATGGCTCGCGGTCTGCGCACTCGGCGCAATATCGGCCGCTCTCTCGATGATTTTGGCGCTGTCGCATGTCAGTGACGATGGGGGCTGGGTGTTCTGGATTTCGGCGTCTCTCCACAGCGTTTGGGAGCGACGCACATTCAACCCACCCAAGGCTTTAAATGAAACCTCACCCGATCAATCCGCGGACTGACAGTTCGCGGAAGACTCGTACCGGGCGAAGCATGGCTTAATTCTTGGCTGGGTGAGCGTTTCGCCGCCGAGCTCCAGCAGGCCAAATGGTAAATGCTCATCGACTGTGCTTTCCCGCTACGGTGGCATGTCTGCAGTCCCTTCGGAAGCGGCCGTTTAGCGGGCAGCTATGCGAACGGCCGGAGTGGGTCGATTCCGGACCTACAGGAACAAGTCGAGTCGCTTCTTACTGAGCCATCAACCGGGCGATGTGCCCGTCCCTGTGTGGGCGTTTCAGCCAAGTAGAAAGCGTGCCCCGATCGCGCTGCGCGATGACGCGCTCACAAACGACTCAGCAGTTCCGCCTTCTTGGCGGCGAACTCCTCATCGCTGAGAATCCCCTTCGCGTGCAGTTGGGCGAGCTTCTCTATGGTGGCGAACACGTCCGCCTCGCGGGCGACCGACTGAGTGCTGACGGGCTCGTCCTGCACCGGCACCGGCGACGACGCCGGCTGCGGAACCCCACCGACCGAGACAACCGGCAGGCCGGCGACCGCAACCAAGCCGTGCTGGCTCGCGAATGTGAGGGACGCGCCGCGGGACTGCTGCTGTGAGAAGCCGCTGATCTGGTGATCGAGCGTATCGTAAATCGTCACCTTGCCGTTCACTTCGATCGCCAGGCGCCGGGTCTGTGCGAAGTAGGCGTAGCGGACGTCGTTCTGCGCGCCGGTGCTGTTGGGCCGCCCGAGATCAGCGGGCCACCAGTCGCCAGAGGTGCCGGGGGCGGGCGGAACGAACAGACTCACCGGTCCACCCGGTCCGGCTGCAGTCTGCTGCTGGTTGCTGCCACCGTAACCAGCGCTCTGCTGTTGTTGCTGGCCGCCGTCGTCGTTGCCCTGCTGCTGAGTACCCTGGCTCTGCGACTGGAAGCTGCCGCTGCGAATAAGGTCGGGCTGATTTGCCATCAGGCGGGAAAGCTCGGAACAGAGCCCATCGACCCGGCCTTTCAGGTAGTTGTTGAACATGTCGGAGACCATGGTCATTCCCCCCTGCATCCACTGGCCGGAGCCACCAAATTCGGGGTGATTGAACTGGGCCATGCTGCCGTTACCGCGAATCACAGGCTCCAGCATGCTCATCACGGCGTCCGTGCTGAACCCATGTCGCTGGGCTACTTCTTCGATCAATTGCTGGCCGGCGGGGGTAAGTTTTCGCATGGTGATCCTCTCATGGTTTCTTCCGACACCGGGTTATATAAACTGCAGCGCCCCCTGCTCAGTGCCGGACGGGGCAATTCCGCGAAGATCGCGAAAATTAGGCAACGTGGCTGGGGAACAGTTCAGTGCACCAGCGCGAGACGATCGGGGGACAGGTTGCGCGGTTTCACGTCAAGCTCCCGCAGCCGGTCGCTTTTCCGTCGTTCGACGCTACGCTCAAATTGGTCGACAATCCGGTGATGGCCCACGAGCCGGGGGCGCT